>JAEUWI010000024.1 GCA_016791475.1 Candidatus Hydrogenedentota bacterium | reverse complement strand
CACGCACCGTACATTCAATACCCCGTGATTCGAGATACGGAATGAACTGGTGGACCCGGTAGCGCGGACTCGCGGCCTGATCGGGATAGAGGGTCAGAAAGAGCACGCGCATGTCAGTTCACCAATTTCCCGCGCACCGCCGCCATCACCTGCTCCACCGAAATCGATTCCAGACAGCAGGCGTGGCCCTCGGGGCACGCGCCCGGCGCGCCCACCAGCGCGGCGTGATTCCAGAAGCCGCTGCACGATTGGGTGCTCCGCAGCGCGGTCAGGCGCGGCTCGTTGCGAATGAGAAAATCGGGATCGGTCGGGCCGAAGAGCGCCACGACCGGCGTGCCCGCCGCCAGCGCCAGATGCATCAGGCCCGAATCGCAGCACACGGCCAGATCGGCTGCGTGGAGCACGCAGGCCGCTTCGCGAACCGAAGTCGCACCGCAGAGATCCACACCCCAGCCCAGGGCCTCGCCTGCTTGACCCAGCACCACCACCCGGCACCCTTCTCCCTCCAGCCGCGCCGCCAGGTCGTGCCAGCGCTCAACGGGCCACCGTTTACTGGGCCAGGAAGCGCCGGGCGCCAGCGCAATCAGGGGGCCATCGTCCTCAGGAATCGCTGCAAGCTGCTTCGCAAACCAATCGTTGTAGTAAAGTTTCGGGCGCGCCAAGGGTACCGGCGCTCCCGCCTGCGCACAATAGGCATCCAGACGATTCGCCAACCGCGATGCCCCGCGCAACAGCAAATAGCCATCGGGATCTGGATGCTTCGGATTCACCGTGCGAATCTGGCTATTGCCCTCGAACAGCTCGGGATAATTGGTCAGGACATCTATAGTCACTCCGGGATATAGACGTTGAAGAGCCTCGAAGACCGGCAGCGCCATGATCTCGTCGCCCAAACGCCAACGAAGCTCCACCAGCAGCGAACGCGGCCGGCCCAATAGCCCCTTCACACGCCAGCGCAGCGCCCGCGAAAGCCGCAGGGCACGCCGCTTGAAGCGGCTATGGCGTTCTTCGAAGGTGGGCTGCATTGTGCTCCTCGGCGATGGGTCTTATGGGTCGTATGGGTCTTATGGGTCGTATGGGTCGTATGGGTCGTATAGGTCGTATAGGTCGTATAGGTCGTATAGGTCGTACAGGTTTTGGTGCTTACGGATACTCTCTTTCTCATAAGTCCCATAGGTCCCATACGACCCATAAGACCCATTCTTAAACCATCTTCGCGTTCACCAACCCCATATACACCGCCCCGAGCCCCGCCGCGTAATCCTTTAAATCATAGCGCCGTCGTGCGAGGGCGGCTCCCTTCTCCGCGAGCGATGACCGCAATTCGGGCTCGCGCACCAGCCGCGCCAGTTGCTCCGTAAGGCTCACAAAGTCATTCGGCTGGCACAACAACGCGGCGTCCTCAACAATCTCCGGTATTGCCCCGCTGTACGTGGTCAGCGCGGGCACGCCACAGGCCATCGCCTCCATCAATGCCATGCCGAACTGCTCCTGCCACGTGTCTGTGGCGATACTCGGGAGCACAAACACATCCGAACTCCGGAAGACCTCCGGCATGGTGTCGTAGGGCCGTGAACCGATAAACGAGCAGTGTTCGGAAAGTCCCAGGCGCCGGGTCAGGCGCTCGACCCGCTCCCGGCCGGGTCCGGATCCCACGACGACCAGCCGAAACTTCACCGAGGAGAACTCGGGGCGATCAGCCAGTTCCCGCAAGGCCAGCAGCAGAAAATCCAGCCCCTTTCGGGGCAACAGCCAGCCTACAAAGAGGATTACAAACTCGTCCGCCGCGAGACCCAGCGCCGCCCGGTCGCCCGGGCCGGGATGAAAGCGCTCCAGGTCGAGGCCGTGATCAATCAGCGTTATTTTTTCCGGCGCCGCCCCCTCCAGAATCAGCGTGCGCCGCGAGCGCTCCGTATGAACCACGAAGCGATCCGCCTCGGCGATGCACCGCGCTTTGCGCGCACGAAGGACTTCCGTGTTCTCGTTGTTGAAGGGGATATTGTCCCACACCATGACACACACGGGAATGCCCCACTTCCGCTTCGCTTCAAGGGCTTCTTCCGTCCAATCGGTGAAAAGTTCCCACGTATGGATCACGTCGAAGTCGCGCAGTTGCTCGTGAAAGGGCAGGAGTCGCGGCGCGCGGTTGCGATAGCGCATCGTCAATAGATTGGGCAGGCGCTTCCAAACCGGGCCCGCCTGATAATCAAAGTAGATCGGTCGCATCGTGATGGCGCTATTGTCCGCGCCCCGCTCCCCGAAGAAACGCTGAATCTCGGAATCCGCGCGAAAGGCCACCACCTCCGGCGCGCCGGGCAAGTGCTTCATCACCGCCAGGTGCCAGGGGCTGCATCGGTTGCCCATCAGGACCGCCAGCCTCATGCTTTTTCGTCCCCGCCCCAGAATCGGGCCTCCAGCACCTTGCGCGCCCCATCGCGGTCCGGCGGAATGTCGATGTGGCGTGCCACGCACTTCTGCTCGTATTCCGCCATCGTGCAGATCACCCGCGCCGGATTGCCCGCCACCACCACGTCCGGCGGTACCGATTTGGTCACCACGCTGCCCGCCCCCACGATGCTGTTCGGCCCAATCGTCACATGGGGCAGGATGGTCGCCCGAACCCCAATCTGGCAGTTGTCCTTGATCTCAATGGGGCCAAAACCAGTGAGGGATTCGTACTTTTCTTGAAAAGGCCAGTTCAAACCGTGGTTCACAAAGGTGACATCATTGGAAATACAGACCCGGTTGCCGATCTTGATGAGCCACGGTTCGCTCCCGAAATCCGTCGCGTAAATGCGACAGCCCTCGCCCACGCGAACGCCCATGGACCGCAAGGTGCGGATCACAGTAGCCGGCGAGCCGTAGCGAAGTCTCAGTTTCTGCAGGAGGCGGACAAAGTTCATGCGTGCATTCAAACAGACGGGAGGGGGAAATGGCAAGATTGGCGGAGAATAGTGGAAGATCAGAGCAACTCCGGCAGTCAGTCTGCATTCGCCTTTTCCATGCGCCAGAACAAATGCAGGCTCGCGGACGGTAGCCGTTTGGCCACCGCCGGCCCCAGATGCGCGAAAAGCCGCTGCAGGCGAAATTGCACCGCCTCCGGCATGCGCGGGTGGTCCACCCACGGAAAGAGCCCCAGACCCACCTCCGCGCCGTGGCCCAGCGCGCGGATGGCCGTGAAGCCCGCCGCGCCGTAGACTTCGCGGATAAACCCGGGGGTCAGCGGCTGCTCCAGTTCCTGGGGTTGCCAGCGGCCAAAGGGCGCCCAGGTGTTGGGCTCATACCAGCCCATGCCCTCGCAGGCCCACTTCACCACGCCCGCCACGTTGCCATAGTTTGGCGCGCTCAGGAAGAACACCCCGCCCGGCTTCAACACCCGGAAAAACTCCCGCGCCGCGCCCGCCGGATCGGGGAAATGCTCCGACGCATCCACGCACAGCAACACGTCAAAAACCTCGTCGGAAAAAGGCAGCCGGGCCGCATCCGCCTGCACCAGCGGGAATCCCCCCCGGCTGATTACAAAATCCGCACCCACATACTGACCGCCTTGGGCCTCTACCACGGCGTCGATGTATCCCCGACCGCACCCCACGTCCAGCACCCGCTTGCCGGAAAAGTCGATATCCAGCGCCGCCAGCACCTCGTTCAGCAACTCGGTATTGATTCCTTCAATCCCGCCGAAGGGCGAACTGACCATCCGCGGATTGCTTTCGTAGAATTTCTGGATCGGGTTGTCCGTCGCCATCAGTACCACACCATCTTCCGGGCAAATCGGCTGCCCAGGTAGACCGCCACGGGGCGCAGCACCGGATAGAGCCACTCGGCTCCGCTCCTCAGGCTCCCCCGCTTCACCTCTCGCAGCCACTGTACATACTTCTTTGGACTCAGCAAGTCCGCTGCGAGATTCGCCTCATTATAGGCGCAGCCCATCTCCCGCAGCGCCAGGCCCTCGTTGCGGCAGCGCCGGTACACGCCCCGCAGCGTGTAATAGTGGTGGTGCAACACCGGGGCGTCCATTGGGAACGCGATGGCGACCCCCGCCCGGTGGAGCTTGATCTGAAATCCGAAGTCTTCCCCCGTCGCCTGGGGATCCACCCGAAGGGATTCCCAAACCGACCGCCGGACCGCCGTGTTCGCGAAGGAAAGGCCTTTTCCGTATCGCGCGGTAAATTTCCCGATCTCCCGAGTGAAGTAGTAGTAGCCGTTCTTCTCCCACTGAAACTGGGGAAAGTGACGCTCCGGATCGGGGATGGACGAGCCGCAGGATACCCCCGCATCGCTCTCCAGCAGCGGCGCGATGATTCGCTCCAGCCAGTCGTGTTGGGCGGGAATGGCGTCCTGCGAAAGATTCACCACTATCGCGCCCCGGGCCTCCTCAAAAAGCCGCTCCCGCACCCGGCCCCAGTCGAAATGCGCCTGGTCTATCGCGATGACCCGCACCGGATATTTCGCCAGCGCCTCCAGTGTGCCGTCGGTCGACCCCGAGTCCAGCGCAATCACCTCAAAGGGCCGCGAAGTCTCCTGAGCAAAGACCTGCGCCAGAGCGCGTCGAAGGATAATGCCTCCGTTGCGGCAGGGAATACCGATGGTGATCTCGGGGGCTTCAGACATGCGTACGGACTTTCAAAGGTTCAAGGCAGGAGGATGATACACCACCGAAGGGACGCTCCCCAAGGGACAGGGTCGCCACGGGACGACGGCTTGCAGGGTTCGCGCTGAGCCCCGCCAGCGGCGAGGACCAGGAGGCCCGCTTTAGAGGGTGAGGTCCCCCCCGCTTGCGGGGGGGCAGGGGGGGAAGCTCGATCACGAATTTCATCCGCTGCGCGAGACAAAGCTCATAAGAGCACGTGGTGTCACGCCGCCACTTGCCCAGGACAGGCCCGGACCAAACATCTCGCCCCTCGCTGCAAACCCTGGGAAAAGCAGCCGTCCTCCCCCATCCCCGTCACGGGTCCGACCCTGTCCCTCCGTCGCGCCTGACCCGCAGCAGCATCCCGTCTCCCGCCTCCGCCGCGACCTCCAGCCACGTCGAGGCCCGCAACTGCCCTCGCACCGCCGGGTCCACGGGCCATGTCGCGGGGCAATACACCCAGGCCACGCACCAGCGCGCCGCAATATCCCGCCGCACCGCATCGGGTGTTCTCGCGTCAAAGAACACCTCAACCTCCTCCCGCAGTTCCGAGTAGGGTTGGTCGGTCAGGTTGAAGGTGCCGATGCCATACACCACCGGATTTCCCTTCAGCCGAACCACCACATCGCCAGCCGGTGAAGGGGCCAGCACCCATCCCTCGCCGATGGCCTCGATAAGTCGCCCGTCGTCCTGGCGCATTACCTCCGTATGCAATGCCGCGAAGGGACCTTGGGCATCGGCGCGGCCCAGCGGCGACTGGAAGGCAAGCACCGCCACCGCAACAGACGATAGGCCACACCCGAGTAGCAAGCTCCACGCCACCCGCTGCGTGCGCTGCGAAAAGTGCGCCAGTCCCATCGCGGTAACGATGCACAAGGGCAGCCAGATAAAAACCTGGAGCCGTTGCGGGCCGAACTGAAGAAACCAGCCCTGTCCAAAGCCGCTTAGCGAGAGGGCCGTGAATCCGATCAGCCATAGGAGCAGCCAGAGGCCTATTCCATCTGACAGTCCACCAAGGAATGTGGCGCAGGCGTCCCGGTCGTGATTTTGTGCCATCAGGCGCTGACCGCCCCGAAGTGACCAGGCCACACCCGCCACCCCGCCTATCAACGCCCAGTCCGATATCGCCGCAGCCACCGAGCCATCCCGCCCCGCAAGCAGGTTTCCATAGAAACCCTGATACACCACATAACCCGCCGAAAAGGCGGCCAGATAGCCCATCCCGGCAAAGAGCAGCACGCGCGCGGGCAAGGGTGCCATCTGAGCGCCGCGCCACAGCACCCGCCCACCCGCAAGCCAATGCAGCCACGTGACAACCACAAAGGGTGAAAACCACATCGCCATATTGCCCACCACGAGGTGATTCTCCACCACCGCCGGGTTCAACCGCATGAGTGCCGCCGCCACGAGGAAGCCCGCGCCACCGGGCAGCCCATACGCCGCCAGCGCCCGCCACCTGGTCTTGCCGCCGCAACTGCGCTCGCAGGCGAGGAAGAGCGCCAGCAGCCCAAAGGTAAACACTGTGTAACGCGCGTCCAGGAAACTTCCGACCGCTATCGCGATCATCCAACCCCAGGGCCACGAGGCGTCCCGCCACCGCATGCGCCCCACAATCGAGCCCAATCCGCCAAGGCAGCACGCGAGAGAAAGGGTGTAATACAGTCGGGGAAAATACAACACAGGATTGAGGTGGGGTCCTTCCATCAGATCGTAAACCGCGAAACGATGAAAGTACACCTCGAAAGCGGAATGCCCGTGAAGGCCGAACAGGCCCGCAATCAAATAGAGCAGTCCGCCGGGTCCGCCGCTCAACGTGAACAGCACAAACGCCGCCACGGAAAATCGCGGGACGATGACGAGCAAGAGCCGGAAGACCACCCACAGATAAAAGGCCGCGCCGAGCCCATTCGCGATGCCATACGTGAGGAAGGGGTCCAGCGGCAGCACCCGCGCTATCAAGCCGAGCCCGCCATAAAGCCACAAGTGGGGCACGCTGTAATACGCGATAGAAGCATCGCCCGCCGCCGCCTGGCACGTGGCATAGGCCGAGTGAAAGCCCGTGGGAAACATGCCCATCGCGTGGAGAAACAACGCACTGTCGGGGATGTGCAGCCCCGTGGCCACCGTTCCCTCGGGCGGGAAATAGAGGCAAAGCCCATGCACCAGCGGCTGGGTCAGCGCCAGCATCGCGATCAGCAACCAGATGGCGCGGGGCGTCCGCGCGCGAAATTCAGGCGCGCCGCAGTTCGCGACGGTCGATGTCTGGTTCGTATGCAAGGGTCAAATATATCCCACAACGCAGGTCGAAAAGGCGCCGATGCCGCCTTCGCCGGGCAGTATACCATGGCCCCGAAAGAAGAGAACGGGCGAGAGCAACCTATTGCCCAAGAGTGGCACGCTTGCAGCTCCAGACATATCCAACGCCCACTTGGCCCGCCCCCCGGTGCCTGTGCTAAGGTCAACGCCATGTCCGATGCTACCGAAACCACCAGCCGCCCCCACTTTGCATTTCTTCTTCTGTGGGGCGTGCCCGTGCTGCTCCTCGCCGACACCCTCGTGGCGGCGGCGGATGGCTGGCGCTTCACGGGAACGATCGAGCATGCTTTCTCCCTGATGCTGGCCTATTGGGTCTTGGCTTCCTTACCCTGGTTCTTTCTAGCGGTAGTCCGCGAGTGGCTGGGCGGCTTGTGGCGTGAGTTTGCCCTGCTGTTCGCCGTTGTGGTGCTCGGCTGGACCGCCCTCGAATTTACCGCCCACGTGCTGGAGCGATCCCTTCGTCCGGAGAAACCTTTCCACACGCGCGGACCGAATCTGCACAACATTTTCTATCCCGACCCCGCCTACCTGCCCGGTATCGAGGGCGAATCCCATTTCACCACGGGCCCAGACGGCCTCCGCGCCGCTGCGCCACCCGTAGC
The DNA here is from genome assembly GCA_016791475.1 of Candidatus Hydrogenedentota bacterium. Lineage (NCBI taxonomy): Bacteria > Pseudomonadati > Candidatus Hydrogenedentota > Candidatus Hydrogenedentota bacterium. The sequence goes on along the minus strand of JAEUWI010000024.1, from coordinate 91,821 downwards.
GGTTCAATCCATTCACATCATAACTATAGGCGGCAGCACCACCGAGTGCGTTTACCTCGACGACACTGAAACCTGGCCCGCGCGCCTCGCGGCGCATCTGGGCGGGCCCGAAAAGGTGTGGGTCGGCAACGCCGGCATCAGTGGTTTCGACCTGAAAGACCATCTCCAGTTCGTCGAGCATTCTCCAGCGCTCGAAGAAGCCGCCGCCCTCGTCGTTCAGCCCGGCATCAACGACCTCTGGCGTTTCCTCGCGAAGGAAGTCGAAACGATGGACTATGGTCGATTCGAGGAGCACACGAATGCGCCCTCGGAACCCGCGCCCGTTGCCGTCGTCCCATACCGGCCTCTGTGGACGCGCTCCCGCGTAATTCAGCTTTACCACACCCTCCGGCGGGAAACGCCGCCGCCGGAACAGCAGGAAGGCATCGGCGGACGGGAATACCAGATCCGTCGCGACAAACGGGCCGCCGCCGAAAAGACCAATGAGCTGCCGTCCCTGGCCGAGGGCCTCGCGTTGTATCGCAGCCGGATCGAGGGCCTGATTGCGGCCTGCCAGCGGCGCGGTGTGCCTGTACTTTTCACCACCCAGCCCGTCGTCTGGCGCGCCGACCTCTCCGCCGAGGCCGAGGCCCGCTGCTGGTTTGGCTGGCTGCCCGATGGCCGCTACCTCACCCTCGCCGCCCTGCGCGAAGCCATGGACCAGTACAATGAAGCGCTGAAACAGACCTGCGCGGCGCAGGGCGTACCCTGCGTCGATTTATCGCCCCTCAACGGCAGCGAGGCCTACTTCTACGACGACTGCCACTTCACCGAAGCGGGTGCGGAGGCGGTGGCGCAGCTTGTGGGGCCGGTGCTGCGAAATGTGATCGCCCAAAACTGATCGACGTTCGAGGGAAGGCAGCTTGGACGATCAGTTGCAGCCACGTGTGCCACGCGATCCGGCAACGCCGGTTCGTGTGCCCGTCGGAGTGAGAGCCCGATACGACAATGAAATCCAAGGCGGGCGGCGGGTCGAAACAAGGGCGAGTACAAAGCGCTCGTTCAAGTGGCGAACACACCCTAGGTATCTGCCCCGCAGGGCACACGAATCGGCGTTGCCGAATCGCGTGGCACACTCAGAGTGCTCTTCCCACCACCAGCCAAAATCGCAACCTCGAACTATTCATCCTTCATCCTCCACCCGAAACACCACCCCGCGACCTTCCTCCGCGACCACCGCCAGCCAGGGCAGGCGTCGAAGCCCTTCCAGCACCGCCGGGTCCACGGGACACGTGTCTGGGCAGAACACAAAGTCCACACACCACTTCGCCACGTAATCCCGCCGCTCCGCCTCGCTCGCTTCCGGGCTGAAGAAGCGATTTACCGATTCCTGCAAGGGGCCGAAGGGCTGATCGCCCAGATTCATCGCACCCGGTCCGCCGATTACCTGATAGTCCCCATGGTGCGCCACGATCTCGCCGAAGGCAATCGGAGACCAGGGCGGCACCGCCACGGTCCCCGACGGCAACTGCGCCAGCAATCGCGCGTCGGCCTCGGTCATGTATTCATAGTGCAGATAAGCGAATGGCCCTTCGCCCGGCGTCCGCCCGAGCGGCCCCTGGAAATACAGCGCGGCCACGGCCTGGGAAAGCACGCCGCCACCAATCACGAGCACGACACACACCCGCGCAGCCATCTTCGGCAGCGTCCTCAAGCCCGCCGCCGCCAGCAGCGCCATGGGTACGCCAAGAAGGACTAGGCAGCGTTGCGGCGCGAACTGGAGCAGCCAACCCTGACCCGTAGTGCTTACCGATACCGCCAGCAGCACCAGAAACCACGCGGCAACCCAGCGCAAATGGATTGCCCCCTGTGTTGTCTCCCCCGCTCTCCAGCGCCATCCCAGCAAAGCACCGGGCAACAGCGCCGACAGAGCCCAGTCACTCGCGAGCACTGCGGCCCCCATATCGCCGCCGCGCCACCAATTGCCAAACCAGATTTGGTGCGCGAGATAAACGAGCGCATAGGCGGCGAGATACCCAAGCAGCGCCAGCGACACGCTGCGCAGGGCGCGGGACTGGGCACTCACGCCATTTCGCAATCCCAGCGCAAGGGAAGGCCAGAAAAACATCGTCGCGTAGAGCAGCGGCAAGAGCAAGGCGCATTCCCGCGCCACCGAGGAAACATTCGCGGTATAACTCGGGTGCTGGCCCATGACCCCGATGGCGATCGCACCGCCCAGTGTGGTGACCCCGAAGGTACACCCCGCAAGCCATGCGCGATAACGTCCATCGTTTCCACTGCCCAGTAGCAGATAGGCGGCGCCCGCCCCCCAGAAAAGCGGAGCCACGCGCACGTTGATACTCGCGGTCACTAGAAGCAGAAAGCATGTAAAAAAGAGGTGACCCGGACACCGGCACCGATCCGTTTCCACCAGCGCCGTCAGCGCGGCAAAACCCAGCGCCATGGGCAGCGTGTAGTAGAGGCGCGGCATCAGCAAAATGGGGGACAAATACTGTCCCTCGATCAGTTCGTACTGCGCAAAGCGCGTGAACCACGCCTCGAAGCCCGGCGCCCCCACGCCACCCGTGAGCCACGCCGCCAGAAAGACCATTCCCGCCAGACCGCCCCCCAGCGCGTACAAATAGAAGGCCAGCGCGGCGTCTTTTGGTGCAATCCGTCGCAGGAATCGATACACGTTCCACAAAAGCAGTGCGCCACCGACGCCGTTCGCAATTCCGAGAAACAGGAAAGGCGTAAGCGCCGTCATGCGCCCAATTTCGCCTACTACGCCGTAGAGCAGGAAGATCGGCACTGAAAAGTACGCGGCATCATTCGTGTTCTGCGCGAGGCACGTGGCAAAGGGCGAATGAAAGCCATTCGCGAAACTCGCCATGGCCAGCAGGTGGTGGCCGCTGTCCCCCGTGTACAGACCCGTGGGCACGGCGCCCTCTGGGGGGAAGTATCCGATCCAGAAGTGGGTCAGCGGCGGGATCAAGCCCAGCAGTAGCATCAGCCCGTAAGGTCCCAGTCGCCGCCCGTCGCCCGTTTTAGACATGGTTCGGCGGCCGGGTATCGATGAGCACGCGAAACAACACCGCGTCGCCCTCCTGGGCGATGCGCTCCAGCCACGGCAGGCGGGAAAGGTGCTCCACCACCGAGGGGTCCACCGGTCTCGTCGCGGGGCACAGGATAAAGTTCACACACCAGTCCCGCACGAAAAACGCGCGAAATTCGTCCTGGCCGTCGGGCGAAAAAAACTGCTGGATCTCCCGGGCGGTTGAGAGCATGTCCAGATCGCCGAATTCCAGACTGGGCTGGCCGAAGATGGTCTTGAGTCCGGGCCGACGCGCCACGGCCACATCGCCCATCAGGGGCGGTAGCGAGGCCGGGGCGAGCAGCGTCCCTTCACGGAGTTGATCGATGAGCGCGAGATCCTCCGCCCGCACGATTTCGCTGTGGACCCAGCCGAAGGGCGACTTGCCCGGCGTGTGACCGAGGGGCCCTTGAAAGCAGAGGGCCGAAACCGCGAGCGACGCGCCACCGCAGACAAAGATGAGCGCGCCGTAGGCAACCGCGAAGCGTGGAAAACGACCACGCACCAGGCCGAGGCCCTCCGCCGCCAGCATAGCCATGGGTACGCCCAGCAGCACGAGACCCCGCTCCGGCATCAGGCGCATGAACCAGCCCTGGCCCACCGCCGCCACGGAAACACAGGCGAGTCCCAGAAACCACAGCGCCACCCAGTGCTCGGCAGCCTGCTCCGCATCGCCGCGCCGCCGCCGCCACAGGAAAAGCGTCCCCGGAATCAGGCCGAGCAGCGACCAGTCCGACACCGCAATGGCCGCCGCCGTTTCGCCGCCGCCCGTCACATTGCCGAACCAGATTTGGTGGCCGATGTACAGGGTGAAGAATGTGACGCCATAGCCGACACACCAGCCCGCGATGAGTCGCACGAACCAGCCCATTTGCCCCAGGTGCCGCCATACCGCCAGGAGCGCCAGCGGCCACAGCCAGAAGGTGGCGGTTACCAGAGAGCCCGCCCAGGCCGAGCGACGCAGCAGATCGGACACGTTTTCCGCGCCTTGAACGTTCATGCCAAATGGGACATAAACCAGCAGTGTCGCCACCAGCGTGGGCAGGAGATAGTATAGGGAGTAGCGCCGCTTCATCCCGGCGCGTACCAGGGGCTGGGCGAGCATGAAACAAACGGCCACGCCCCAGAACAGCAGGCCGACCCGGGCATTCACGTAAGTGCAGAGAAACTGCAACAGGATGGAGCGCCGGTCGGGGATGGGGTTCTCGCGGCCCATGGAAGCCATGAAGGCCATGAGCGCGGCGAAGCCGATGCCGAGGGAGAGGGTGTAGTACAGGCGCGGAAAGACCAGCGCGGGCGCGAGGAAAGGGCCCTCGATCAGTTCGTATCGCGCCAGGCGGTGAAACCAGAGTTCGAAACCGGGCTTCGCCTGCATATCGAGGGCGAGACTCGCCAGCCAGACCACGCCGCCCAGTCCGCCGCCCAGGCATAAGAGTCCAAAGGACAGGTTCGCCCGCTGCGGCGCCACGTAGCGAAAAAAGCGCAGCACCATCCAGAGATAGAAGGCCCCGCAGAGGCCGTTGGCCGCGCCGAGGAGCAGGAAGGGATCGAGATGGAGCACCTTCGCGACCCAGCCGAGTGCGGCATAGATCCCGTGGTGGGGCAGGGCGAAGAGCCAGGGATTGTGCGCGCCGTCCGTGCTCTGGCAGGTTACATAGGGCGAGAAAAAGTCGTTGGAGAAAATGTTCATCGCCGTCAGAAAGAAGGGGGTATCTCCGATGCGGAATCCGCTGTGGACCACTTCTCCCGACAGGCCATACTTGAGCCACAGGTGGGTCAACGGCTCAATCAGGGCGAGTCCGACTATGACGACATAGGGCCATCGGCTTTTCCGGGGCTCGCTATACATGATGATCTCCCCGCCGGAGGAGGGCCTGCATCGCCCGGTCGCTGATTTTTCTGTTGCCCATGATCCGCCGCCGTTTCCAGAGGGCGCCCGGAAGGTGCAGGGCCAGATCCATCCACGCCACGAGCACGAAGGCCACCGCGAATACACTGCCCCAGGCGTGTCGCGCCGTCTGAAAGAGGCGACCATTCTGGTGCAGCCGTTCTTTAAGCAACGCACCGGCGTTCCAATAAAGCATGCGCCATGAGAAATTCTTCACCACCAGCAGCGCATGGTTTCGGTAGCACTGGCGCGTGCGCCACCACAGACGTCCGGCGATGCTCGCGCTGCCCACGTGCCACGCCACCGCACCCGGCACCAGCCGAGTCCGATGACCCGCCCAGCGTGCCCGAAAACACAGGTCCGCGTCCTCGAAATAGGCCCCGAAAGCGGGATCCAGCACGCCAATTTCGTCCAGCAGCGCTCCGCGAAACAACCCGTACCCTCCCGACACGCCAAAGGGCCGTTCCGTCATGCCAAACAGGCCCTGTTCCACCATGTGACCGATGCTGATCGGCCTTCCATTGGGCCCGATGTGGTCGCCGGCACTGTAAACCAGCCGGGGGTCCTCTGTCCACAGCACCAGCGGCGCGAGCATGGCCGCATCGCCGCGCCGCGCCGCCGCCATCAGCCGCTCCAGACAATCTCGCGCCAGAATGACATCGTTGTTCAATAGAAAAATCCAGTCGCCCCGCGTATGCTCGATTCCCCCGTTTGCCGCGGCCACAAAGCCCTGGTTCTTCTCCGATCGCACCACCACCACTTCGGGAAAATGTCGCGCCAGATGCTCCGCCGTCCCGTCCGTCGAGCCGTCGTCCGAGACAATTATTTCAAAGTCCCGATACGACTGGCGTTTCAGGCTGTCCAGGCATTCACTCAGCATCGCGAGCCCGTTCCACGTGGGGATGACGACCGAAAGGCTCATGATGCAAATCCGAGGGTATTACGCACGGAAGCCTCCGCCCGGATCTTGATAACGCTTTTCTTTTCCCTGGTCATTGTTTCCCCTCGGGAAAACCCACAACATGGTACGGTAACAGGGCGAATGGTGAATGCGCGAGAGCACCGGTACCAAGACGCGAAGGGCTGCCTGGGCTATTCCATTGCCTCTTCCCGGCCAGTTGCACATGAGCACGCGCCACATCCATTCCCACATCCAGAGCGCTCCGTTCCCCCGTCGCTCTACCCGATAGTCTGCACCACAGGCCAGGGCGAGATCCCCTTTCACCTCTCCGGCGTCCGGAAGTCCCATCGCCACATGTTCCTCCAGCCACCGTATCGTGCCGCCCGTAAGCGCGCCATAGGCCGCCCGGATCCGGCCCTCCGCCGCGAAGGCCGCCTCGCCGGAAGGAAAGCCGATCACGGCCACTCCGTTTGCCCGCAACACCCGAAGAATCTCCCGGTTGGCCCGTTTTCGGTGTTCCGCCGGGATGTGCTCGTAGGTGTCCATGCAAACCACCACGTCAAACTGACCGTCGCCAAAGGGCAACGCGCCAATATCGCCAGCCACCGGCGTCACGGCCTGGCTGGCCCGCGCGGCCTTCAAGTGGGGTACGGCAATATCCACCGCCACCACCCGCGCGCCGCTGAAGCGCGCGAAGCCATTCTCGTTCGCGCCGATCTCCAGGATGCGCGGCGCCGACCAGTCCCGCCCTGGGAAACGGCGCAGGATGGGCAGATAGCGCACCGCCCAGTCGGGATAGCCCCGACCATCGTTCTCCGCCCAGGCGCGCAGTCTCGCGTTCACCTCAGACCACATTTTCGGCCCTCGCAGTAAGAAATCGAAAGCCGGGCATGCGGTCCAGGCGCAACGTCTCGCGAAGAAAGGCCACATCGTAGCGATCCAGGAAGGGAGTCCAACGCAGGCAGGCGACATAGCTCAAAGCGAAAAGGCCGGCGCAGGCCCCCGCGATCAGCAGGTTGCCGACGCGATCTTCGTAGCCGGACAAGACCCAGTTCACTCCCGCGCACAGCGCAGAGCCCGGCAGCGCGGCCACCACGGGCCACAACAATGATTCGCGCAGGAGGCGCAGCGGGGGCACGGCCACTTCCCGCCGCATCGCGCCAAAGAACCATACCGTGGAGAGCCCCAGCGCCAGTGCGGTACCCAGCGGAATGCCATAGAACCCGATCAGCCCGTAGAGCGCGATGGTCAGCGCGATATTGCCGGACATGGAGATAATCCCCGCAATCATCGGCAGTCCCGCGTTGCCTTTGCCCAGGGCAATGCTCACACCCGGTCCAGGCAGCACGTTCATCACATAACCGACAATAATGATTCGCGCCACCCAGCCCGCTTCGCGCAATCCCGTCTTTTCCGCATAGAGTGAAAGGAGCATTTCAGTGGCGGCAAGAACATACAGCGCCACCGGGGCCGTTACCGCCGCCACGTACTTCGTCGATCGGAGGTAAAGCATGCGGAGGCGCTCCTGATCGTCCCGCGCATCCAGACTGGACACCGCGGGAACCAGCGCGCTTACCATCAACATCGGCGCCTGACGCACTTTGGCGGACAGGTCCTCGCCGACGCGATACAGCCCCACCAGTTCGAGGCTGCCGCCGCTCACCAGCGCCACGATCATCCGGTCGGTCTGAAAATTGATCAGGTTGGCCAGCCGCGCCACCTGGGAGCGCCAGCCGAAGCCCAGCAAGACCCTGAACACGGGCCAGGTCATGCGCCGGGGGTTGCAGTGCAGCCCCGGATAGATTCGGTAGGCCACCACCACGCTCGCAGCGGTGTTGAAGGTAAAGACCACGCCGCTCGTGTAGAGCAGGCCCCGCACGCCAAAATCCGCCTCCAGGAAAACCACCGTCGCCGCCACCTTCACCAGCGACGCCGCAAGACCGATGGCGTTGGTCAGGCCCATCCGTTGAAGGCCCGACTGGAGGGCGGAGAAGGGCGCCGCGCAATTCCCCGCCGCGAAGAGCAGCAGCGCGCCACGCAGCAGCACCCTTGCCTCGTCCCACAGGGCGTTGTTCGCAATGATTTGCGTATGACCGGGGTTCAGTGCGTGCATGAGCTTCACCATCCCCAGCAACAGCAGGTCGATCAGCGGCCACCCCAGCGCCACGAACAGCAGGCCCAGAAGTGCGTAGAAATACACGCCCGTGCTCACCACCGCGCTCACGCTGTTTCGGTCTTCCTTTGCCGCGAAGGATGCAATGTATTTCGTGAACGCGCTGCTGACGCCAAAGTCGAAAAGGGCCGCGTAGCCCGTGAACAGCGCCACCAGCGACCAGAGCCCGAATCCCTCCAGCCCCACCCGATCGATGGTGTATATCGTCAGCCCGATGCCGGCCACGGCCTCCCAGGAGCGGCCCGCCGCGTTGAACACGGTATTTCGCGCGATCGTCCGCCGGTCAGACATGGTCAGTGCACCGCATAGAAGGAAACCTTCTCCACACCGCCCCCGTTCTTCCGGGGCAGTTGCAGGGGCGTGTCAACTAGCTCAAAGTATTGCGGGGTCCGTTGCCACGACGCGACCATCGCTCCAATCTCCCCCGAGAGCGCCCCGGATTCCGCTACGAAATCTTCCGGCACCATCACATAGCGAATTTTGTTCTCGTGCAGCCACGCCACCTGGTCGTCCAGCGATAGCGCGGCGATGCGCTTCAGGCTCCAGTGATTCTGATAGCTCGGCGCATCCAGATAATAGCTCCGCTGATCCAGCGTCAGGATCGTGCCGCCATCGTTCAGTCGGCGATTCGCAAACTCAAACGCGCCATAGCGCTCCACCCGCTGATTCAAGTACTCCTGTTTGGACTGGCGCCCCAGCACCACGGGGATTTTGAAGTGAACCGCCGCCGCGTGCAGCGCGAGTCCGTAGCCAAACGAAGACATCAGCAGCACCGCCACCGCCCGCCGGCCCCGGGGCAACCGCTCCGCCGCCAGCGCCGCCACCACCATCATGGGCGCAAAAAAGGGCAGGAGATAGCGCGCGAGGCGCTGGAAGAAGAAGAAGGCCGTGCCCCCCGCCGCGCTGAAGGCGCCCAGCCACCAGGCCCGCGCACCGCCCACGATCAGGCCCGGTACCCCCAGAATCAGGATCATGCCCCCGGGAGACTTGTTCCACCCGTCAAACATCGCGGGGCGCATCACGATGTCCCAGGGAAACCGCAGAAAAGCCGCCAGGCCCATCCCCGAGGAGCGGCCGATGGATTCGTGAGCGCCGGGTGTCGACACGGCAATGTGGTCGATGGGCGAATCGGGAAAAACCGAAAGCAGGAAGGGAAAGATGGGGTTCCCCGTTACCAGCCAGCTCCGCATCAGCCAGGGCGATGCCGCAAGCAACGCGACCACCGAAAACACGGCGCAGCGCCGAATCGGTTGAGTTTTCACCGAAAGGGCAACGACGCCGATGGCAAGCAATCCGCAGACCAGATAGCCCGTGTGCCGGATTCCGCAGGAAGCGCCCGCGAGCACTCCCGCGATCAGCAGCCATTCTATTTTTTTCTCGTCATGCCAGGCGACCACGGCGGCCAGGGCGGCCGTGCTGCAGGCCACAAAGGGCAGGTCAATGCCCACATTCCCCGCCTGATCGAGATAGATCGGGGCCGTGGCCAGCAGCGCCGCCGAGACGAGGCCCGTCTGGCGCGTGCCCACCCGCCGGCCGAGGCTGTAAACCGCGGTACAGGCCAGGCCGCCCATGGACCAGTTCAGTAGAGAAACGGGCAACTCCCGGTTACCCAGCATGGCCACCGCGTAGAGGCTGTGCATGATATGGGGATAGCCGGAATAGACATTCCCCGGCTCCGTCAGAATCCGGCCCGCCCGACCGTAGTCGGACGGCAGCGCCAGATGCGCCACGGCGGCGTCCCACCCCGTGGAGGGGGCCAGCGCACCGATGAGGGCCAGCAGCCATGCACAGAGAATCGCCGCCACCGCCGCCGCCTCCAGCCGCGTCAGCCCCGAAAATTGGACGTGAAAGGCAGGCCCCGGCACCCGCGCCGTCGACCGGAGTGAATTGAGCACCGCGACGAGCGCCACCACGCCCAGGATGTATTGAGCCCCGCTCAGCGAATAGCTGCCGACGGCCATCGCAACCACCGCCACCGCCACCAGCCCGCAAAGCAGACGGCAGCCCAGCGACTCCAGCGGGTCGTGGATCGGGACGCGGCTCAACATCACCGATCCGGTGCCCCAGGCGGCGACGAGTATAATGAGAAATGACATTAACTTTCCTTGGGTGGCGAATGTAAGGGGACGATAGCACGCCCCCCCGAGGGAATGCACCTGAACCAGGGGATGCGGCGCCGCAGGAACACCGCGAAGCAGCGATTTCGACTCGCCGGGAAGGATGTTCAACCGAGCGGCGTTGCTCAGGCGGGTGTCGTGTTCCAAAGGCATCGGGGCCGCAAGGGACTTCAACATTGCCGCGACGAACGGCGTACCGTATAATCACCGCGCGGCGGCTGCGCCCGCGTAACTGTATAGTTTTTCCAAGGTTAAGGAGAAAGCGTTTGAGGCAACGAAAGGTTTTCCACGCGCGGCGCGCGTGCGGATGGATGGTGGCGGCGCTCGCCACCCTCACCCTCCTCACCAGCGGCTGCGCGACGACGGGCGGGCGCTCCCAGAACGCCGTCATCCACGCCAAGAATATCGTCGCGCCCGCGCTTGTGCACATCCGGCCCGTCAAAGAAGTCTATGCCCAGGGCCAGCGGAAGGAAGTCCTCATCGTCGGCAGCGGATTCATCATCTCTCCCGATGGCTACGTCGTCACGAACGAACACGTCGCCGGCGAGAGCAAGGTGGTCCGATGCGTCCTCGGCGATAAGAACGAAGTCGATGCCAAGGTCGTGGGCGTTGATCCCTACACGGACCTCGCCGTATTAAAGCTTGACGTGCCCGAAAAACTACCTTTTGTGCGCCTGGGTGATTCCAGCAAGCTCGAAGCGGGCCAGACCGTCATGGCCATGGGCAGTCCCCACGGCCTTTCCCGGTCGGTCTCCATGGGCATCGTCAGTGTGACCGACCGCAACCTCGGCGGCCAGACCGAAGGTGGCATTTCCTTCTCCAACTGGATCCAGACCGACGCCGCCATCAATCCCGGCAACAGCGGCGGCCCCCTGGTCGATCTTCGCGGCGACGTCATCGGCGTGAATACCATGGTGCTTCGCGGCGCGGAAAACGTGGGCTTTGCCATCCCCAGCAACATGGTTCGCCAAGTGGTAGACTCCATCATCGCCAAGGGCCGGGTTGAGCGGAGCTGGGTCGGCCTCGACCTCCAGGAAATGCTCGCCCGCACCGATGACGCCACCCGTCAGGGCGTGGTGGTTGCCGATATCGACCCCCTTTCGCCCGCCGCCGAGGCCCGCACCCAGCCCATTCTGGGACCCGTGCGCGACGAGAGTGCGGCAACGCCGACCGGGATTCAGCCCGGCGACATCCTCGTCGCTGTCAACGGCACCCCGGTGAATGCCCGCTTCGAGGAAGACCTGCCGAAAGTGCATAAGCTGATCGCCGACCTCCCCGTGGGCCAGCCTGCCACCTTCACGTTCCAGCGCGGCGACCAGAAAATCGATATTCCCATCGTCACGGAAGAGCAGGGCGGCCTCAAGGGCGCCCAGGTGGAATACACCGAATGGGGCTTCACCGCCTCCGAACTGACCCCCGCCATCGTGCGCCGGGCCCGCCTCGAATCACGCCAGGGCGTCCTCGTCTCGGGGACCCAGGTCGGTGGACTGGCCAACAAGGTCGGACTCACCCAGGGCGATATCATTCTCTCCGTGGACGACGTCGTGGTGGAAAACCTGGAACAGTTCAGCACGCTCTATCGCGAGCGTGTGGACAAACAAGTTCCCCTGGTATTGCTTTCCGTCCGCAACCGCGCCCTGCACCGTTTCGTGCTGGTTAAGCAGGACCCCGCCATGAAGGAAGTGGCCACCGCACCGGCGGCGCCCGCGGTGCCCGCGGAAGGAGTACAGAATGTTGAGTAATACCATGCGCCTCGCCACCTTTTTTCTGGCCTTTGGAACCGTGCTCGCCGCCAGCGCGGACGACGGATTCGACACGGCCCTGCTCAAGAAGGTCTACAATGAACTGACGCCGGCTATCGGCATTGTCAATTACTCCAGCGAAGTGACCAACGCATCAACGGGCGAATCCTCCAAGCGCGACAATAACGCGCTGGCGCTCGTGGTGTCGCCCGAAGGCCTGATCATGACCCATGGTCACATGAAGGTGGAGAACAGCCAGCCCTTCAACATATCCGTTACTCTGGGCCAGGGCGACAGCGAAAAGGACTACGACGCGGAACTCCTCGGCAAGCCCGAAGATGTCAACGTGGCCTTCCTGAAGCTGAAGTCCGATCAGCCCCTGAATCTGCCTTTCGTAACGTTTGCGGAGAGCGGCTCCCTCGGCCTTGCCGAGCCCGTCGCGGTCGTCGGCCTGCTGGGCGACACACTCGACTTCAATCGCGCGCTCCACGTCGGCAGGATTTCTTCCGTACTGGACAAACCCCGCACCACCTATTGCCTCGACGAAGCGGTTCGCTTCGGATTCATCAATGGGCCCGTGGTCGACCGTGCGGGCCGGGTGGTGGGTGTCGTGGGCTTTGACCTCAGCACTGCGGAGGGCGGCGAACTCCACGTCCGCAGCGGCCATCCCCTGGTCTATCAGAGCGAACTATTCGCGAAATACATTCAGACGCCCCCCGACGGCTCCGCCGCACCCGCGGGCGCCGGCGATGCCTGGCTGGGCGTTTTCACCCAGCCCCTCACCGACGATTTCGCCACCTACTGGAAACTCGATCCCAAGGGCGGGCTCATCGTGAGCACCGTGGTTCCCGGCTCTCCGGCCCACACCGCCGGGCTTCAGGAGGGCGACGTCATCGTCAGCTTCGACGGCACCCCCATCCGCGCAAAGCAGGATCGGGAAGTCATGGGCTTTACCCAGCTGGTCCGGGAGGCCGGCGCGGGCAAAGCCGCCGCCGTTCGCGTACTCCGCAAAGGCCAGCCGGTCGACTTGACCGTCACCCTCGCGGAACGTCCCCGCGCGGCGGGCGATGCCGAGGAATTCGTCGACGATTTCTTCGGCCTCACGGTGCGGGAACTCACGCGCGACGTACGGATCCGCCTCAACCTCTCCGAAGAAGTTCAGGGCGTGATCGTCCGCAGCGTGAAGTCCGGCAGCATCGCCCAGGTTGGAAAAATGGGCCCCGGCGTCATTGTGATGGCGGTTGGGGAAATTCCCGTTCGCAACCTCGAGGAATATAAAGCCGCCATCGCGAAAGTTCAGGAGCAGAAACCGGCCGAAGTGGCCGTATTCGCGCGACTCGGCTCCGAAACCGGCTTCTTCCGCCTGGAACCGGCGTGGAAGTAGTATGTATCACGTAACCGTCAAAATCCCCGGCCCCTGGGGCCGGGGATGGGCTGCGGGCGTTACGGCGCTCGCGGCGGCTGCCTTCCTGTTGGCGGGCTGCGCTCCCCCGGCCTATGACCCGACGCTCCTCCAGCAGGCCGCGGAACTCGGCGAAAAAGAGCAAAAATGGGACGAGGCGCGGCCGATGATTCAGGAACATCTGCTGAAACATCCCGAAGATCCGGTCGGCCACTATTACTATGGACTCAGTTTCCTGCACCTGCAGTTCCCCCAACTCACCCTGGCCGAGGGTGAACTGCTTACGGCCCAGGGGCTTCTGGAGCGCAACGGGGACATTCCCGCGGGTCTTCTGGGCAAGGATCCCATCGTGTTCAAAGGCGAGGTCTACCAGAAGACCGCCCTCGTGTACATGCGGGCCTACTATGAGTCCACCCGCTTCAAGGTACCAGCCGAAGCCCAGCGCGATCTCCTCAAAAAGGCCATTGCCCAGACTGAAACCGGCCTCAAGGCCAACCCCGACTCGGTCCACATGAAGGACTACCATCAGGCCCTCATGGGCATGCTGAACGGGATGCCCGAGCGCACCCCCGACATCGTGACGCGCTCCGGGGAAAACGGGGCGGCGATCTAGCCCCATGCGCATGGCCCCGGGGCAAGGCATGGAACAATCCCGCCTTTTTCAGGTACACTTACCCGCCGCTGGACCCGCTTTGCGGCCAGCGTTCCCAGCCAGTGATATTCAGCAGTCTTTTCGGCCTCCGGGGCCGACTGCCGCCTAACCAGGGAGAATACGCCCATGCTCAAGGATTCCTATCCCTATTACCTCGCGAACAAGGCCGTGTACGCCAATACCGACCTCGACGTGATCGACAAATACACTGGCAAGGTCGCCACGAAGGTCGCCATGGCCGGTCCCGACGTGATCGATCAGGCCATCGCCGCCGCCGTGAAGGCCGACGGACCCTGCCGCCGCATGCCGTCCTACCAGCGCCAGGCCGTGCTGGAGCACTGCGTCGCCCGCTTCAAAGAGCGCGCCGAAGAGCTCGCCCAGACCCTCTGCATCGAAGGCGGCAAGCCGATTAAGGACAGCCGCGGCGAAGTTTCCCGCCTCATCGACACCTTCAAGATCGCGGCGGAAATGTCCGTGAACATCGGCGGTGAAGTCATCTCCATGGATCGCAGCGCCCGGGCCCACGGCTACAGCGGCATGGCCAAGCGCGTGCCCATCGGCCCCTGCTCCTTCATTTCGCCCTTCAACTTCCCGCTGAACCTGGCCGCGCACAAAGTCGCCCCCGCCCTCGCGGTCGGCTGCCCCTTCGTGCTCAAACCCGCCAGCCTCACGCCCCTCGGCGCGATCATCATCGGTGAAATCCTCGCCGAAACCGACCTGCCCGAAGGCGCCTTCTCCATTCTGCCCTGCCGTCGCGACGGCGCCGATCTCTTCACGACCGACGAGCGCTTCAAGTTCCTCAGCTTCACCGGCTCTCCCGCCGTCGGCTGGGACCTCAAGGCCCGCGCCGGCAAGAAGCCCGTGGTGCTGGAACTCGGCGGCAACGCCGCCTGTATCGTCGATCACGACACCGACCTCGACGACGCCGTGGCCCGCATGGTCATCGGCGCCTTCTACCAGTCCGGACAGAGCTGCATCGGCGTCCAGCGCATCATCATTCACGAATCCATCTACGACGCCTTCAAAGAGAAGTTCGTCGAAGCCACGAAGAAGCTCAAGGCCGGTGACCCGCGCGATGAAGACACCTTTATCGGCCCCATCATCTCCAAGGGCGAAGCGGACCGCATGGAAGAGTGGATCAAATCCGCCGTGAAAGCGGGCGCGACGCTCCTCTGCGGCGGCGGACGCAACGACAACATCATCGACGCCACGATCCTGGAGAACGTGCCGGAAAACGAGCCCATGTACGTAGAAGAGTTCTTCGGCCCGGCCTGTCTGTTGACCAAGTTCAGCGACTTTAAAGAAGCGCTTGATCAAGTCAACAACAGCAAGTTCGGTCTCCAGGCTGGCATTTTCACCCGCGACATCTACAAGGTCAACCTCGCGTGGGACGAGCTCGATGTAGGCGGCGTGGTCATTGGCGACGTACCCTCCTGGCGCGTGGACCACATGCCCTACGGCGGCGTGAAAGACAGCGGTTTAGGGCGCGAAGGCATCAAGTACGCCATCGAAGACATGACCGAGCTCAGGTTGCTCGTCGTGCGCACACCCCCGAACGCGCTGTAAGAGAAGAGACAATCTATATCACAGGCCGCGCTCGTCGGAGCGCGGCCTGTTGTCTTATGGGTCTTATGGGTCTTATGGGTCTTATGGGTCTTATGGGTCTTATGGGTCGTATGGGTCGTATGGGTCGTATGGGTCGTATGGGTCGTATGGGTCGGAATGTGTGCGCGAATACTTTCGGTTTCATTGGTCCCATAAGACCCATAAGACCCATGATCATAGGAGTATTTTTGTGAATATCCTCAAATCCATTTCCACCATCGTCGCCATCGCCATCGTCGCGCTTTCCGCTGACGCCCTCGACCTCTCCAGGGCGACCATCGTGCTACACGACACCTCGCCGGTCGGCGCAACTGCTGCCATTGTGTTGGTGGAGGAGGTGCAGCGTCGCACCGGGATAACACTACCTGTGGCAAAAGAAAGCCCGGCGGCATCCGAGCCCGCGATCTACCTGTTGTCCAGTGCCCAATTTGACGCTACCAACCCGCAGACCGCATTCTGGGCACCCGAGTACCTGTTGCCACCGGAATCACCCGGTGGATACGGCGTCTACTCCGGGACAAAAAAAGTGACCATCGTTGGCTTTGACGGCCCCGGTGTGCTCTATGGCGTGGGAAAGCTGCTCCGCAGCCTCGATTGGGGTCCGGGGAAGCTGGATCTTCCAGCGCCCCTGAGTATCACCACCGCCCCCGATGACACTATCCGCGGCCATCAGCTCGGCTATCGCACCACGGCCAACAGCTACGATGCCTGGACGCCAGCCCAGTATGACCAGTACATCCGCGAACTCGCTCTCTTCGGCGTGAACGCCATTGAGAACATCCCCTTTCAGGACGACGACAGCCCCCATTTCAAGGTGACGCGTCAGGAGATGAACGTCGCGATGGGCGAGAGCTGCAAGAAGTACGGCGTGGCTTATTGGGTGTGGACCCCGGCCACGGTGGACCTCACTAACGCCGAGGAGCGCGCCGCCCACCTGAAGGAGCACGAGGCCTTCTACCAGAAGACGCCCTACCTCAACGCCATCTTCTTCCCCGGCGGCGACCCCGGCCACAACCACCCGAAGGACGTGCTGCCCTTCCTCGAAGACATCTCCAAGCTGCTGGCGCAATATCATCCCAAGGCCGAAATATGGATGTCCCTCCAGGGCTTTGACGAAGAACAAGTGGATTACTTCTTCGAGTGGATAGAGAAGAACCAGCCCAAATGGCTCGCGGGCGCGGTCGGCGGTCCCTCCAGTCCGCCTCTGCCCCTCATGCGCAAGCGCCTGCCGAAGCAGTATCGTCTGCGCGACTACCCCGACGTGACCCACACGGTGCGCGCCCAATACCCCGCCGCCTGGATCGACCCCGCATTCGCCTTCACTTCGGGCCGAGAAGGCGTCAACCCCTCGCCCGTGCGCTACACGACCATCTTCCGCGCATTTGCCAAAGACACCGACGGCTTCATCACCTATTCCGACGGCATGCACGACGATGTGAACAAGATCGTGTGGAGTTTGCTCGGCTGGGACGTGGACGGCGATGTGCGCGAAGGCCTCATTGAGTATTGCCGCTTCTTCTTCGGGCACAGCGTGGCCGAGCGCGCCGCCGACGGGCTCTATGCCCTGGAGAAAAACTGGGAGGGTCCCCTCGCCCTTAACGGCGGCGTGGAGTCCACCCTGGCCCTCTGGCAACAACTCGACCGCGAGAACCCAGGCTTGAAAGACAACTGGCGCTGGCAGCTCTGCCTGCTCAAGGCCCACTACGACAGCTACATCCGCGGCCGCCTGATGCACGAGGAGAAACTCGAAGCGGACGCGAATGCCCTCCTCGCCGTGGCCCCTCAAATAGGTATTGACCAGGCCATGGACGGGGCTCTGGCGGTTTTTGCAAAGGCCGACACCGAATCACCCCGTCAAGAAACCCGCGCCGCCATCGTTGATCTCTGCGAGCGCCTTCACCAGTCCATTGGGTATCAGAGCAGCGTGGAGAAATATGGCGCGAACAACGCCCAGCGCAGCGCCGTCCTCGACTTTGTCGATTTTCCGCTGAACAACCGCTGGTGGTACGAAGACCAGTTCAAGGAGATCCGCGCCCTCGGCAACGACGCGGAAAAGCTTGAACGACTTAATACCATCGCCACCTGGGAAAATCCGGGGCCTGGCAGCTTCTACGACGATATCGGCAACGTAGCCCAATCCGACCATGTGCTGCGCGGCGAATCCCTCAGCACCGATCCGCTCATGCGGCGACACATGAACCCCGACTTCATGTGGTGGGACGATGGCCGCAGCCGTCTGCGCCAGTCCTGGGTCAGCAAGATGGACTGGCCCATGGGCTTGCGCTACGACGATGTGGATCCCGAAGCGGACTACCTCGTCCGCACCACGGGCCTCAGCCAGTGCCTGCTCCGGGTCAACGGCGAGCGTGTCCAGCCCACCATTGATGGAAAGAAAGTGGGGGAGATCAAGGAGTTCCCGGTGCCGAAGGAACTCTACAAGGACGGTACTATCATCCTCACCTTCGATGTTCCCGACGAACCCGGAATCAACTGGCGCGACGCCTCAAGGTTGACGGAGGTCTGGCTGATCAAGCAGTAACCGATCGGGCCAGGCCCGCCGGAGAGGAGACCCTTAGACGGATCAGACGGATCGAAGCAGTTAGATCGGTCCGATCCGTCTGATCCGTCCGATTGACGGGCCAGGATCTTCGTTCTGCCCCTCCTGCACCTCGCACAATTCACCCCAAAAAACAAAATGCGAATACTGCGGAATTATATAAAGCCCTTGACAATCTTTTCCTGTTAGCGTATAACCATTTTCGTGCTTGAGGAAAGTAGCAAGGCAGTTGGGCGTACATCCGGCAAGCGGGTATCTGCAGCGAGAAATCGGCCCTTCCCTTTTGTGAAGCGACGCCGAAAGAGGTACAGGTCGTCGTCCCATTTTCTCTTTATTCGGAGCGACGGCGTTCTACTTGGCCTTCCCGGTTGTGGTGTTTGATATTCGTGCTTTCACCTACCTTTTTCGTTTGACCCGCTCCACGCCATCCAGCCCGCCTTTGAACCGCTTTCCACGCCGGGTTGCCCCGTTGCCGCGGGCGCCCGCAGAGAGGAGGTCGCGACCGAGAAGACATCGCCGTATTCGTCGAATCAAACGTAATCATCTTTCAAAGAACTTTAATGGGTTAAGGAAGCGTATTATGAAAAGTTCAAGAAAAGGCTTCACGCTGATCGAACTGCTCGTCGTGATCGCCATCATCGGCATCCTTGCGGCCATCCTGCTGCCGGCCCTGGCCCGCGCGCGGGAAGCGGCCCGCCGCGCAAGTTGCCAGAACAACCTCAAGCAATTCGGCGTGATCTTCAAGATGTACGCCAACGAAAGCAAGGGCGAGAAGTTTCCGCCCCGACAGGCCAACGCCAACCGTAATCTGAATGGGGGGGACTATCGCCCGAATTCCAGTGGTGTGGTCGCGGGCAATGCAGACCTCGCCCGTTGGGTGAGTGCCGGGCATCTCTATCCAGAATACTGGAATGATTGGGCGCTGGCCTTTTGCCCGTCCGATTCCCAAGGGTACGATTCCTGGGTGCCCAACGACTATTCCGGCGGTGCAGATGACCGCGGATTCTGGCGCGTTATCGGCGTAGGTCACAGCTTCGCCGAAAATGCGGGTGCCGTGAAGCAGATTCCAGATGAGTACCTGCGCATCTATGGAAGACTTGTCCATGTACCCGGCATACCATCCAATAAATGCAAACCTGCTCTTGGTGTGATCCCTGAGCAGAGCTGCTTTGCGCTGGCTTCGAACTACAGCTACAGCTATTGGGGTCATGTGATCAAGGGGGAGTGGTTTAAGACCGAGGCGGACGTCACCGCGATTGCGACGGTGTTCTCGGCCAACAATGCTGTGCTAAGAAGAATCTACGGTTTCGATCAGAATCATACTTTTGCGCCGCTTTCCGACGGTTCGACCCCCACTACCATGCCAATCCGAGAGGGTATTGAACGGTTCTACATCACCGATATCAACAATCCAGGTGGTTCCGCTCAGGCGCAATCGGATATCCCCGTTATGTGGGATACGATCCTCACGAACGGCACGGGCGGGGCGATTGATGCAGCCCAGTTCAACCACGTTCCCGGTGGAGCCAACGTCCTGTTCATGGACGGCCATGTGGAATTCGGTAAGTACCCGCAGCCCGACTTCAGCAAGATGTTCATGCTCACCCGTCTGGTCCAGACGGCCAATACGGGCGGCAATCCCTTCCCGTAATAAATCGGGCGGTCCGCGTTGGCGGTTTCACGCGCGAGTGAACTACAATGTAGCGCGGGAGAGGCTTCATGGGAAGCCTCTCCCGCTGATATGTTGGGCTTGAAGCTGTCTTAACTGGACAGTGTCGGGGCAGTAGGCGGATGGTTGAAGCAGTAGCGGTGGATCGCCGCAATGAGGAGAAGTACTTCGTGAAGAAATGGCTGGGTGTTGCATCGATTATTGCATTTTCGCTGTTTGTGGCCGGATGTTCCGAAGGAGGCGGAAGGGCCGTCGATCCGGGCAACTACACCGGGGATATCGTGGGCGATTTCGTGATTGCCCTTCAGGCGGGCGACACGGAAAAAGTGCGGGAACTGCTCAAGACCGATTCGACACTGGCCGAGCTCCGGGACGAAACCGGCCAGTCACCGCTGCACTACGCGGTGCTCAGCAACAGCGTTCCCCTTGTCGAATTGCTGATCGACGAGGGAATCGATCCGAATGTGAAGGACAACGAGGGCCGCACGCCGCTGACCGTGCTGGAAGATTCCAACCTGCGCCTGGACGCGGCGCGGGACGCCCTGAAGGACGCCGGCGGCACCAACTGACCGGGGCAAGTGGGGAGAAGCGTATTCGGGGCGGCGGCGGTGGGCTGCCGCCTCTGAAACGGGGCGTAAACGTTGAGCTTTCCCTCCGATCTGTATTAAGATAAGTAGACAAACGCCGGTTCCCGACGTCGGGGGACTCAAACGGCAGCAATCCGGGGAGCACGATGGCTTGGCGGCTCGACGCCCTGGAATCTGGGTGACGTCGACCGGGAATGCGCCCCGGACGCAGCGCAGCCCACCAGCCCATCGGGGAGGATTTTCGTTGGACCTTTTTTCATCCATTTTCAAGGCGGCGCAGCAGGGCGATCTGGCCAAAGTTGAGAGGTTCCTCGATAAAGGGTCTTCGCCGAACGACGCCGACGCCGACGGCGCAACGCCCTTGATCCACGCGGCGGGCGCGGGGCACCGCGACATTGTGCGGCTGCTCCTGAAGCGCGGTGCCGAAGTCGATCGCCAGGGGCGCAAGGGCGACACGCCCCTGTATCACGCAGCCAAATATGGGCGGCTGGCGGTGGTGGAACTCCTTCTGGAAGCGGGCGCGGAGCCCGACAAGTGCGCGCGCAAGGGCATCACCGGACTCGTGGCGGCCGCCGCACGGGGACACCACGCGGTTGTGGAATTGCTGGCGGCCCACGGCGCCGATATCGAATATGAGGAAAAGCAGGGTCGCACGCCGCTGCTTCTTGCCGTGGAAGCGGGACATGTTTCCGTCGTGGAAACGCTCCTGGCCCTCGGGGCCAATGTAGAGCATCGCGGACTCGGCAATTCAACCGCGCTGATGGTGGCGGTGAAGGCGAAGGATCCCGCCATGGTCCGGCGGCTGCTCACCCGAGGAGTGGACGTGGATGCCCGGGACGACGACCAGCGCACGGCCCTGCAAATGGCGGCCGTCTGCGGGGGCTTTGAATCCGCGGAACTGCTGATTGCGGCTGGGGCGGATGTGGGTCAGCGGACCATGCTTGAGCGTTGGGATCTCGTTACGCTCGCGCGCAACAACAACTTCGACCGCCTGGCCAAGCTCTTTATTGATTGCCAAGAGGAGATTCGCGCGCTGGAGATACCGGATTCCCTGGTGGGCGCGATTCTTACGGGTGATCTGCGCATCGTGCGCCTTTTCCGGCGCAGCCAGCCCGATACGCTCAACATCCCGGTGAATGAAAAAGGCTGGACCCCGCTGCTGGTGGCCATCAACAAGGAACACTACGCCATCGCGGAGCATCTGATACAGCAGGGGGCCGAGGTGAACCAGGCGAACCTTTCCGGCGAGACGCCCCTGTACCAGGCGGTGGTCAAGGGGCACCTGGCGACGGTACGCCGCCTCCTCGCGGCCGGAGCCGACATACGGATTCCGTCACACGGTATGACCCTGCGCGAAGTCGCCAAGCGCGCGGGCAATCGGCCCATCTACGACTTGCTCAAACGCCATGCGAAGCGCATGGCCGAATTGGAAGCCGCACAGGGAACGACGTAGGGGCGGGACGCGGGGTCGCGGCACTCAACTCAGGTCATCACCTCCCGCACAACCCTTCCACCCACATCCGTCAGGCTCTCTTCCCGCCCCTGGTGAAAATAGGTCAGGGCCTCGTGGTCCACGCCCATGAGGTGCAGGATCGTGGCGTGAATATCGTGGAGGTGGACCTTGTTTTCCGCGGCGGCGAAGCCGAGTTCGTCGGTGCTGCCGTAGGTCATGCCGCCTTTCACGCCGCCGCCCGCGAGCCACATGCTGAAGCCGTAGGGGTTGTGGTTGCGGCCTGGCGCGCCCTGGCCTTCGCTGAAGGGCATACGGCCGAATTCCCCGCCCCAGACGACGAGGGTTTCGTCGAGTAGGCCGCGCTGCTCCAGATCGCTGAGGAGGGCGGCGATGGGCTGGTCGACTTCCGCGCCGTGCTGGCCGTGGTTTTTCTCGATGCTCTCGTGGGCGTCCCAGGTCTCTGCGAGGTGGCCGCCGCCGGAGTAGAGCTGGACGAAGCGGACGCCGCGCTCGACGAGGCGGCGGGCGACCAGGCAGTTGCGGCCGAACTCGTCGGTGGGTTGTTGGCCGACGCCGTACATCGTCAAGGTCTCGGGCGATTCGTTGGTGATCTCCACGGCCTCCGGGGCTTCGGCCTGCATGCGGTAGGCGAGTTCGTAGGTTTCCACGCGCGCGGCGAGTTCCTGCGCGCCGGGATATTGCGTCATGTGAATCTCGTTGAACTTGGCCATCAGGTCGAGTTGCGCGCGCTGGGCCTCGCGGCTCAGGTGCTCGGGACCGTAGAGGTCGAGGATGGGATCGCCGACGGGGCGGAACAGCGTGCCGGCGTAGGTGGAGGGCATGAAGCCGCTGGACCAGTTCGGCTCGCCGCTGATGGGGCCGCCGCGCTTGTCCAGCATGACGACATAGCCCGGCAGGCTCTGGTTTTCGCTGCCAAGACCGTAGGCGCACCAGCTCCCCAGCGAAGGCCGCCCGATGAAGGTCTTGCCCGTGTTCATGGCCACCAGCGCGGAGCCGTGGGCGTGGCTGTCGGTGTGGCACGAGTTGATGACGCAGAGTTTGTCGGCGTGCTTGCGCACGTTCGGGAAATAGTCGGAGATGAGGAGGCCGCTCTGGCCGCCGGGACGAAATTCGCGGAAGTTGGGCGTCAGGTAGCCCACCTTGCGCCCGCCGGAATTAATGTACTTCAGATGATCGGGCATGGTCATGCCCGCGTACTTCCGGAGCTCGGGCTTGTAGTCAAACGTGTCCACCTGGCTGGGTGCGCCGTTCATCATGAGAAAGATGCACGACTTCGCACGGGTGGAGAGCAGGGGAGGGCGTGCCGCGAGCGGGTTGAGGCTCGCGGCGCTGGCGCTGCGCGAAAAGAAACCCTCGCCCGACAGCAGCCCCGCCAACGCGACCCCGGCAAAGCCCGCGCCCATCTCCCAGACAAACTCGCGGCGGGTCTTGCCGCAGGGGAATTGGCGGTGGTCGGTCATGGAATGCTCCAATCAAAAATTCCTACCACGAAGAACACGAAGCGCACGAAGGGGGTAAGAAGGTGAAGAGAGCGCGTGCGGGGTGACCACGATGTATGCGTCGCGGCGCAACGTGATTCAGATATCGGACAGCCGAAACTGGCAAAAAGCTCAACTCCCAAAAAATTATTTCCTTCTTTTCTTCTTCGTGCTCTTCGTGTTCTTCGTGGTGAAAAACATCCATAGGTTCCGCTGAAATCGATTCGCATGTGACGTGCGTTGTTAATCCACATAAATAAACTCATTCCCGTTCAGCAACACATGGCAAAGGGACTCCAGGGCGCGCTGGTCGGGGACATCCAATCCCGCCTTCGCAAAGCGCGCCTGTTGATCGACCAGATGCTCCAGCGAGAGCCGCGCCTCGTCGAGCGTCGGGTCGCGCTCCAGCGCGTATCGCCAGGCCAGCCCTATGCGTTCCTCCGGCGTAGCGCCCGCAGTGGAGATCACCCGCCGCGCGAGTGCCGCGCTGCGTTCGTGGGTGAAGGCGTTGTTCAGCAGGGCCAGGGCCTGCGTCGGCGCAATGGTCGAATCGCGCTGGGCGCAGGGAAGGGTCGTGTCGGTGAAATTAAACGTAGTCATCATCGGCGGCAGTAAACTGCGCTTGCTGTAGATATATAGACTGCGGCGGTGTTGCTGGCCCTCGGGCGAGGCTTTCCACGCGGCATCCTTCGTGGACAGGCCCTCCAGGGCATCGGCCGCGATGGCGGGTTTGAAGCTCGGCCCACCGCGTGTTTCGTCGAGCTCGCCGGTCACGGACAGCATCGTGTCGCGCAGGGCCTCGGCATCGAGTCGGCGGCGCTCGGCCCGCCACCAATGCATGTTCGACGCGTCGGTCAAGTTGTACGCGTCCTGTTGTGGATGGACCGTCGCCTGGCGATAGGTGCGCGACAGCAATATCATGCGGTGAAGTGGCTTCATCTTCCAGCCCCCCTGGATGAGTTCATTCGCCAGCCAGTCGAGCAATTCGGGGTGCGTGGGCAGGTCACCCTTGTAGCCGAAATTGTCCGGCGTGCGCACCAGTCCCTTGCCGAAGTGGTGTTGCCACAGGCGGTTCACCGCCACGCGCGGCGTAAGCGGATTGGCGGGGTTCGTGATCCAGCGCGCCAATTGCAGACGGCGGAAAGTGGATTTCGCGTTGGCGGGCGGCATGTCGAATGGGCGGTCCAGCGCGGGTACAACAGTGAGCACGCCCGCCTCCACGGCGACGCCCGGTTTGTCGCGCTCGCCATTTTTCAGCAGATGAATAGGTTGGGGCGTGTTCGTGATATCGGACCAGCCGAGCACATTCTCATAACCGAGTTCTTCCGGCGTCGGCCCGCCGACATACTTCCCGTCGCGCGCTTCAATGGCGCCCGGCCAGAACGCGGCGGCCAGGCGGTAGTAGTCCGTCTGGGGGATCGGGTCGAACTTGTGATCGTGGCACCGCGCACACTTCACCGTGAGCCCGAGAAAGGCGGACGAAGTGACGTGTACCAGATCTTCAAGGCGCTCGTATTTGTAGTCCTGCGCGTCGTTCGGTTCATCATTCCACGTGCCCAGGCGCAGCATGCCCGTGGCAATGACGGTGCGCTCGGTACGGTCAGGCACCTCATCGCCCGCCAGTTGCTGAACCACAAACTGGTCGTAGGGCAGGTCGTCGTTGATCGCATCCACCACCCAGTCGCGGTAACGCCAGGCGTAGGGCTTTTCCTGGTCCCGCTCATACCCGCTGGTCTCCGCAAAGCGCACCACATCGAGCCAGTGCCGTGCCCACTTTTCGCCGTAGTGCGGGTTGGCGAGCAGGCCATCCACCACGCGCTCCCACGCATCGGGCCGGTCATCGGCGACGAAAGCTTTGATCTGTTCAAAGCTTGGCGGCAGGCCGATCACATCATAGTACACGCGCCGAATCAGGTTGCGGCGATCCGCCAGGGGCGCAGGCTCCATGCCGGCCTTTTCCAGCCCCGCGAGGATGAAGGCGTCGATGGGATTGCTGGCGAGTTCGGGGTGCGTGACGTTTGGTGGCGCCACAGGCTTGATAGGCTGAAAAGACCACCAGTCGCGCCCGCCGCGCACTTCGGTCGTGGCTTCATAAAGGTCGAGCTTGCGGCCTTCGGGCCACGGCGCACCCGACTGAATCCATTCGCGAAGAAGTGCGATCTCCGCTTCGGGCAGTTTCCGCGAAAGCCCTTTCTCTTCGGGCGGCATTTCGCCCGCCAATACCCGCGCAAAAATGTGGCTCGCGTCCGGCGCACCGGGTACGACAGCGGGGCCATCGCCGCCGCCCTTCAACAAACCCGCCCGCGTGACCAGCGCCAGCCCGCCGGAGGGGTCCCGCTCTTGATGGCACTCGACGCAGCGCTTCACGAGCAGCGGCGCGATCTGGTGCTCGAAGTCGGGTGGCGCGGCATGGGACGCCCAGCCCGGCGCAGTGAGCGCCAGCACGTACAACAGGCAAACACCTCCGGTGCAGCCCAAAATGCTCCTGCCTTGAATAGCCATTCTGGTAGTCCCTGAAACCGTTCTAGTTTCGGATTGCGGCTCCACAGTAGCAGCACAGACCGCGTTGTGGCAAGTGTCGGGAAGACGACATAGAAGGGTGTCTTGGATCACAATCTAACCAAAAATTTGATCACGGACACGGAGGCGCGGAGAAGAAGACATTCAGTGTCGCCGGTGTCGAGTGTGGATATGGCCGCGTTGGAGGGCCTCTCTGCTCCCCTCCCTCCATTACGTTCTCCGTGCGCTCAGTAGTCAATATTTTTGGTTCATCCGATTGGAGCGTACTCCTTTCGTTCTTATTAAAAGGGGGCGGTCAATTGGCCCAGTTTTCTGGCCCGAAGGGCCAAAAACATATTAGCCCAGGGCAACGCCCCGGGTTAAATGGAACAACTACGATTCAGCCCTGAAAGGGCGGCACAATACGCCGACTAAGGCCACTCTGTACCGCCCTTTCAGGGCTAGGAGGCAATTGGGATTGCTTTCCCAGGGCGTTGCCCTGGGCTAGTTTGTCGGTGGCCCTTCGGGCCGGAGGGCAATACACCAGTCGCTCGGAAGAATACCTGTCAATAACCGACGCTCCTCCATTGACGCACCTGGCATTCTCGGTCCGAACAAAATGTACCGTCAAACCGGATGAACCATTTTTACTTATCTGTGCGGATCTGTGTGGATCTGTGGGAAAACTCTTTCACTGTGTCTCGCCAGTAACCATGGCGTTGTTGATCCAATCGTTGCAATTGCGCAATCTATTGCCGATGCAGCAGTCGCTGAGCAGCAATAGACAGGATGAGTATGGACATTCAAAACAAACCAACAGGAAAGCACCGGCGTGGGATGACCCGCCGCGAGTTTTCGCGTCGGGCCGCGCAGGCATTCACCCTCGGCACAGTTTCGCGGCACGTCGCGGCCGCGGATGCCATCGAATCTCCCCGCCAGTTTCGACTCTGGGCCATGTCCGACGCCCATGTGGGCACCGATCTCAAGCAGGGCCGCGAGAGCCTGGCCGATGCGCTGCGCCAGAGCGAAGGACCCGGCTTCGACTGGGATATCGCGGTGAACCTGGGAGACTTTTCGGGGAACCAGGGCTCACCCAAGGATGAAGAAGGCGCGGAGATCGTCCGTCAGTTCGGAGCGTTGAAGCACCATCGGCGCGAGGCGATTTATTGCGTGGCGGGTAACCACGACGCGACCTACAAGGACGAGGAAACCCAGTGGTGGTTCAAGAAGTGGATCGACCCCACCGGCGAAAATACGGCCCATTCCGGTGTGGACCCGAAGCGAATGCCTTATCCCGTCGAGGGCACGTGGGAACGCTACAGCTTTCGCGCGGGCAATCTCCTCTTCCTCATGATGAGTGATCGCAACGATATGGGGCCGCCCGTGGGCCGCGGCGAGCGTGGAGGCTATCCTTCCGGCGCGGTGATGCCGGAAACTTTCGACTGGTGGAAGGCGCAGGTGGAGGCCAATCCCGACAGCATCATCATCTCCGCGCACCACCACATGCTCAAAGAGACCACCGTGGCCTCAGGCCCCTGGGAGGGCTATGTGAAAGACGAGCAGGGTAACTGGAGATCCAACCTCCACGGGTACTACGCCGATGGCGGGCCCATGGGCGCTTCCTATCTCTACTGGCTCGGGGAACAGCCCGACGCCCAGGCCTTCGAACGCTATCTCGCGGAGCACGAAGGGGCCATCGACCTGTGGCTCGGCGGACACACCCACACCAACCCCGATGATCGCACGGGAGGTCGCTCCCACATCGAGCGGAAGTGGGGCGTGAACTTCGCCAACGTCTCGGCGCTCACGCGCTTCCACGGCCGCCACCATTCCACGCCCATGAGCCGCCTCTTCACCTTCACCGAAGGCAGCGCTCAGGTGCGCGTGCAATGCTACCTCCACACGGCCGACTTCGCCCCCCAGGGATGGTACGACGCTGAGGAACGAATACTCGATCTGGGGAAGGCGTTTCGGATGTAGAAATGGCGCCCCCCAGGCGCCGAGGAATACCGCGTGCTCACAGTTGAGCACGCCGCTGCTGTATCCTTGCGGCTGGCGATTCCGCCCCAGTCGGAAATGATGTCCCTATGAATACTCGATCCAGTCAGACTAGAGATGCTCCAACAGGTGATCGCCCCATTATCTTTTTCGACGGCGTCTGCGGCCTGTGCAATCGCTTCGTGGATCTCATGCTGCGTGTGGATAGCAGGCAAGTGTTTCTCTTCGCACCCATCCAGGGCGAGACCGCCCGAGCCTTGTTGCCGCCGATTGGCGAGGATCCGGAACAATGGTCCATGGTCTATCTGGACGAGCGGGGCATGCACGATCAGTCCGATGCTTCGCTGGAAATTTGCAGGAGACTGGGCGGGCTGTGGTCGGTCCTGGGTTGGCTTCGCCTCATACCACGTCTTGTGCGCGATCCGGTCTATCGCGCGATTGCGCGAAACCGCTACAGCCTCTTCGGCAAGCGAGATACCTGTCGCGTGCCCGGCGCGGAGGAACGCGCCCGATTCCTGCCGTAGCACGCGTTCGAGTTTTGCAATGGGCCGTCAGGCCTCGGGAAGTCCGAGATGGGCTCTGATTTTCTCCATCAGTTCCGCCTGACGGAAAGGCTTGCGAATGATGTCGGTCGCATCGGAGGCCAGAATCTCCCGAAGCTCTTCATCGAGGACGCCGCCGGTAACGAAGATCACGGGTATTCGTTCCCCGCCTTCCATAGCGCGGATGCGCCGCGTCGTCTCGATCCCGTCCATGTCGGGCATGGCCTGGTCCATGAGGATCAGGTTGGGCTTCCAGTGCTGGAACGTCTCAATGGCTTCCGCACCGCTGGATACACCGACGACGTCAAAGTTGAAGAGCCTCAGGAGCTTGTCCATGACGCTCAGGTTCGTTTCGATATCATCCACCACCAGGACCCGGATGTTGCCCATGGCCTCGGCGGCGTGGCTGTGGCCGCTCGAAGTGGTCCGTGGCACTTGCTCGGGGTGACCCGCGCGGACGGGAAGGCTCGCATAGATTGACGTGCCCTGGCCCGGCTGGGATTCGATGCGCATTTCCCCATCCATCGCTTCAATCTGCCGCCGGCTTATGGGCAGACCCAGGCCGGCGCCACCGGCCCTGCGCCCGGCGGAAGCCTGCTCAAAGGGTTCGAGGACCCGATTGAGCGCCTCGGGCTCGATGCCCTGTCCGGTGTCTCGCAACTCCAGGTGCAGCAGAAACGCATCGGGCTGATCCGGTTGCGCCTCCGCCCTGCAGAGGAGGGTGATCGAACCGGCGGGCGTAAACTTAATGGCATTGCCGATAAGATTGATCAGGATCTGGCGTATCTTCCCGTGATCCGCGATGATATATTCGGGTACGGAGTCGTCGATCCGCGCGCGAAGAGCCACCTTGTCGGGGGCGCACTGTACGCCGAGCATCTGGAGAATATGATCGACGCATTCGCGGAACTTGAAGGTTTCCAGGTTGATGTTCAGCGTCCCGGCTTCGATTTTCGCCATCTCCAGCACGTTGTTGATCAGTTCCAGCAGGTGATCCCCGCTGCGAATGATGGTGTTCAGGCTTTCTCCGTCCTCCGCCGAGCGGCTTCCGGATTTCTGAAGCACCTGGACATGACCGAGAATGGCGTTCATCGGGGTCCTGATTTCGTGGGACACGTGGGCCAGAAACTGGCTCTTGGCGCGGTTCGCGGCCTCCGCCTGCTCCTTGGCCTCGCGCAGGCGATATTCGGATATGCTCAGGACCCGGTAATTGGTGAAGAGGAGCCACGCCGCAACCAGAATCGCCAGGGCCAGCCCACTGATAGGGATCAGGAACGCCGGCGTGGCCCAGAGAGGAGGGAGCACGGTAAAGGGGTGCTGCGCCGGCGTGGGGTCCGTGTTGAAATTGATATCGGCCGCCTGGACCTCGAAGACATATTCGCCATAGGGCAATTGGGGCGAGATTACGCTGCGTTCGCGGGAAAAGGGGCTCCAGGGTACCGCGTCCGCGTCGCCACCCGCCGGCCGAATTCTCGACGCAAAAACCAGTTCGTCTCGACCGGATATGTCCCACCGATCCCGGCCTTCAAATTGAAACACGCTACGGTCATTGTAGGGAATCTGGGTCGGCATCTGCCGGATTGTCGTTTCCGGCGCTTCGATATCCGGCGAATAGCGCAGAATTCCGGTGTCGTTCAGCGCCGCCCAGATATTGCCCGACGGATCTTCGGAGATCGTGGAGATACCGCCACTGGGAAAACCGCTCAACTCCCCGTACCAGATCCAGCGACCCCGGTCGTAACTGGCCAGACCCAGATCGAGGGACCCCGACCAGATGC
Organism: Candidatus Hydrogenedentota bacterium; assembly: GCA_016791475.1. Taxonomy (NCBI): domain Bacteria; kingdom Pseudomonadati; phylum Candidatus Hydrogenedentota; species Candidatus Hydrogenedentota bacterium. Next base: position 61,686 of record JAEUWI010000024.1, on the reverse strand, counting down.
GACCGGACTGGGTCCGCAGCAGGCACGACACCCGGGCGCTCGGGTTCTTTTCAAAGGGTATTACCGAGTCCAGCGCGCCACTCTGGTACCGGTAAATGCCGTCTTCGTTGACGCCGACCAGGACTGTCCCATCGGGTTCCTGGATGAGCCCCCGAAAGTTCTTCCCATCATGGATCTGGTGCAGGGGCGAGGCCTCTCCGTCCGGAGAGAGCTTCCAATGCTCCAGCGCCACCAGCGTGGAGACCAGCAATTCATCACCGGCGATTACCAACAGGGAATTGACGCCTTCCTGCGGCGCGTTGGGGCTGGCCGGACTCCTGACCCAGGTGCCCGAGACCTGCTGGTAGATCGTATCGACACCCCATGCGATCAAATAGCCCGAGCCGGATTCCTGAACATTTCTGGCGTCCGGGGGGAGATCCAGTTGGTCAAGCACCCGCAGCGTGTCGAGATCCCATCGAAGCGCCCGGCCTTCCCGCGCAATCCACAGCGTGTTGCCTCGGCCCCGGTTGATGGAGAGATAGTGTCCGGGTTCAATCTGACCTACCGCGCGCCAGCCGCCATCCACGAATTGATGCAGTGCCCCCTTGCGGTCCGCCATCGTCGCCGGGGTCCGGCTGTCGGCATACAGGGCATTGCCCGTCGGCCAGAAGCCCGCTTCGGAATGGGGATAAAAGGTCCAGCCCTGGCTCCCAATACGAAACACACCCAGCTTGGTGCCCACCCACGTTTCATCGACCTCCGGGAAATGCCGGATTACCTGCATGACGAACCCGTCCGTGTCCCGAAGCAGGCGGACCTCGTTGCGGTTTGGGCCGTCCTGGAATTCGACCCGGCTGAGGAATGCGACCGCGATATCACGCCCGGCGCGGGGCGAAACGGAGCGCGCCCGCTCGGTCGATTCATGGGTCCAGCCCGCCTGCCCGGGGGTCTGGCACCAGAGCCCGCTGCGCCCTGCGGCATGAACACGGCCATCGTTTCCCACGCAGATGGACGAAACGCCGGTTACTTCCGGATCGCCCGGGCCCTGGAACCAGGCGCCCTTGCGATAGCGCAGAATTCCATTGTCGTCGGTCCCGATGACCATCGTTCCGTCGGCGAGTTCCTGCACGCCCGCGATACCCGTGTCCATTCCCGTGCGATCCCGGTCCGCCACCAGCGACCAGGCGCCCCGCGGGCTTTCGGACGGCCCGCCCTCGCCGTCGGGTGCAAACTGGATGACCTGGCCCCCCTCCAGTCCGAACCAAATCCGCCCGTCGCGCAGGGGGCAAATGGTGTAGACGCTTGGCGCGTCAAGATCCGGCACTCCCGTAGGGATTTTCACCCAGCGATCACCAATCAAGACCGCTATTCCGCCCACCCCGCCGGTCCAGAGAAGTCCCCGCTCATCAAAACGCACGTCGCGAATATCGTGGGATGGCAAGCCGTCTTCCAGCTCGTAGCTCTTCCACTGGAGTCCATCGTAGGAGGAAACACCGCGCCCCCAGCAGGCAAACCACATGACGCCTTCCGGGCTCCGGTCAATGCCCCGGACCACGGACCCCGCCAGTCCGGCTTTCGCGCTGAAATGTTGAACGGGATAGGTCGGCAGGGCCGCGCAGGGCCGATGGCTCAGCACTACGACCGCGACCCAAAGAAAGGCCACAAGAGCGGCGCGTCCCGGACGCCACCCCCCGCGCGGGACCGCGTGGAACGTCCGGGCGCTCCTTCGGGAAACGAATGCGCGGCGGGCACTAACGGCGCTCCCCGCGCCCGATTCTGTCAAGACCATCGTATCTGAAACTCCCTGTGGCTCCACCGTAATTCCCGGACTCCGCATTCGAAGTCCACGCGGCATGGGGCCACAAGCGGGGTGATTGGCTTGTTCTTGAATTGGGGACGTGTTACTGCCTGCGTCGTCCCTATTCTACACACGAACAACCAGAATAGAAAATCGGCCGGAAGGGCGCGCGATTTCCGGCCCGGTTTCGGCGCGCTATGCCCCCCGCACCGGAAGCCAGTCGCGCAATGCGTCCTCCAGGACGCCCACATCATGGGGCGCATAGCCTGAGTAGTGGTTGTTCACATACCCGTAGACCCGAAGCTCCTTCTCCAGTGCGGCCTGAATCGGCGGAATCCATTCCGCGGTGAGATCGTCCTTGTTGACCACGACTTCTTTCCACACCTTGGTCTTTTCTTCGATGCCCTTGCGGTCGCCGAGCCAGCGGATGTACATGAAGTCTGCGGTGTGGATGCCCTGGGTGTGGAAGAGCTGCTTCGGGCGGCTCATCCAGGGATGATCGATGAGCGCGAGCGCGATATTGTGGTGGTGCAGCAAGTCCAGCAACGGGGCGGATATCCACCCTTTGTTGCGCACTTCCAGGGCAAACCTGAATTCCGATTCGGGCAGGAGCGGCAGGAAAGCCGCCAGTTTGTCCAGGAAGTGGTGCAGGTCCACGCCGGTGCGCTGGGCGAAATAGGGGAATTGAAAGAGCAGGGGTCCGCACTTCTCGCCCAGGATTGACATGGCCTTGAGGAAACTTTGCAAAGGCCGTTCGCACCCCAAAAGGAAGCGATCATGGGTGATTTCCTTCGGCGCCTTCGCCGCGAAGACGAATCCTTCGGGCGTGGCGTCGCGCCAGTGCTCCAACGTGGATTCGCGCGGCACGCCGTAGAAGCTCGCATCCACTTCCACGCTCGAAAAGCGCTGGCCGTAGGCCGCGATATAATCCGTGGCCTTGGTACCCTTCGCGTAGAAGGCGTCCTCCCAGCCCTTCGCGGTCCAACTGCAGGTGCCGAGGCGAAGATGTTCTGCTTGCCAGCGCATGGCACTCAACCCTGGGGCGGCCGCGAGAGCGGGCGGATTTCGAGTTCGCTGATGCACATCCCGGGCCGGGTTTCGAGGACGTCAAGGCAGGCCTGGCCCACTTCTGCGGGAGACACCTTCCACGAGTGGTCTTCGTCGGGATTGTGCCGGTGGGATTTTGAATTTACCGAACCGGGGTAGAGGGTCGTTACCTTGATCCCGTAGTCGCGCACTTCGAGAAAAAGCGACTGGGAGAAGCCGGTGCATGCGAATTTCGTCGCGGCGTAGGCGCTCCCGCCCGCGAGCGGTAGACGCCCTGAAATTGAAGAGATGTTGATGATATGGCCTGAGCCCTGGGCTTTCATCGGCTCCAGCACAGCACGCGTCGCGTAGAAGAGCCCGTTGATGTTCGTGTTGACCATGTCGTGCCACTCATCCAGGCTCAGGGAAAAGCAATCCTTTCGAATCACGAGGCCGGCGTTGTTGATGAGGGCGTCCACCCCGCCCAGGCGTTGAAGGAGTTCCGCCATGGCGCGCTCGGTTGCCAGGGGATCGCGCAGGTCGCAGGCGACGGCCGGATGATGGACGCCATAGGCCGTAAACTCCTCCTGCAGTCGCTTGAGCAGTTCAGCGGATCGCGCGAGCATCCCCACGGTGTGTCCTGCGGCGGCGAGATAGCGGGCAATGCCCTTGCCCAGACCCCGGCTGGCTCCCGTGACAATAATCTTCATGCTGCCAGCCTCCGTTTGCGTTTTCAGGGATGATATAACGTGACGGGCGTGCCCGGATCAAGCTGGAGCGTCCGCGCCGCGCTGTCCATGGAGATTGCAATCTCCAGTTGGCCGCTGCTGCCGAAAAGGGCCATCAGCGTGCCGGGCGGGGCATCGCCATAGGTCCGGAGAATCGTGGGCAAGGTGGCGGCGGCAACTTGGACGCGATAATCCGAGTCACCCGGTACCATATCCCGTCCGATGTTCGTGATGCAGTTGCCGAAGCGATCCACGTGGATCACTTCGCCGTGAAGCTGCCCGCTCTTGTCCAGCGTGGCCTCCGATATCGGGATCTTGACGAGCTCGCCGACTTCCGGGCCGAAATCCGCCAGGGGCACGCCCAGCGCGAGGTGGGCGGCGGCGGGGGCGAAGATGTCGCGACCGTGAAACGTCGCACTCGGGTTTGAGGCCATAAGGGTGGGATTCTCAATGGCAACCGCCGTCTCGACCGGGTGAGTGCGTTCGAGGAGGGTGAGCAGACCGTTGTCCGGGCATATCACGTACTGGCCGCCACAACGGGCGATAATGGGTTTGCGCGCCGTGCCCACGCCGGGATCCACAACGCCGACATGGATCGTCCCGGCGGGAAAAGTGGGGAGGGCCGCCGCCAGGAAGAGGGCGCCCTCAAGAAGATTCTGGGGCGCGATGCCGTGGCTGAGGTCCAGGATCCGGCTTTCCGGCGCGATAGAGAGTATGACCCCCTTCATGCAGGCCGTCCACGGATCCCGGTAGCCAAAGTCCGAGGTGAGCGTGATCAGCGCCGGCGTCGCCGTGCCGTCCAAGAGCTTAAGCCTCCGGATAGGGTGCCGTGCGCACGCAGTTGCGACCCGCGGCCTTCGCGGCGTAAAGCGCCCGGTCCGCCGCCGCGATCAGCAACTCGGGTGTCGTGCCGTGGCCTGGGAATTCCGCCAGCCCCTGGCTGATCGTCACACGAACCGCCTGTCCGTGGTGCTCGAAAGGGTAATTCTCTATCCCGGCCCGGAGCGACTCTGCAATTTCTTTGGCCTCCGCGAGCGTTGCATTGGGGAAAAGAATAATGGCTTCGTCGCCCCCATAGAGGCCCGCGTGGTCTTCCGGACGTACCGATTCCCGGATGATGCGGCCCATTCCGCCCACCACCATGCGCCCCGCCAGGTGTCCGTGGGTATCGTTGACCTTCTTCAGGCCATCGAGATCGGTCATCGCCAGGCAAAAGTTCATTCCGGGGCGGGCCAGGCGCAACTCTTCCACCAGCCGCGTGCGGAAGGCTTCCATGGTCAGGAGCCCCGTCAGTTGATCGTAGTGAATCAGGCGGTGGACATGCTGATGGAACTGAGAGTCGATTTCGTCCTGCAGCACAAACTTGAAGAGCACATCGCCCATCTTGACCTTGTCCCCGTCGTGGAGACGGGTGGTCGCGGTGCGCGTATTGTTGACGTGGGTGCCGTTGCTGCTGCCCAGGTCCGTCACCCGGAAATAACGCTCGTCATTTTCTTCCACCAGCTCGATCTGGGCATGCTGCCGCGAGACGGAGGGGGAATTGATACAGGTGTCGCAGTCCACCGAACGGCCCAGCACCATGGACCTGGCCGAAACCTCGATTTCTTTCCCAATCTCCCAGCCCGCAAGCACAATGAGGCTCGCCCGGACACGATGGGCCGGACTTGCCGCCGCCACGGCGGGCTGAAGGTACATGGTGGAATCTACATTCGTGACAGCTTCGATGGAGTCTTGGGTATCGTGATCGGTCAATTGCTTATCCATGAAATGAATTGCTCTTACGCCGTGCATTACTATGCCGTGCCACCCTTGCCCGCTGCGGCTGCAGGCGCGATCCAGGCAGCGTAACCTGCCCTATGATAGCAGGGCGACATTACCCAGGCAATCTTTTGCAGTCGGGGGCCGTGGGGCCGCCACCGCTCAGCCCCGCCAATCCTCGCAGCCCCGGAATGGCATCCATTCCCCCTCCACGTAGACCGGGCGGGGATTGTAACGGTTCACGCCGCCCGGGTCTCTTCCCCGCAGGTGGAAGGCGCTCGGGTGAATTTCCGGCGTATCCAGACAAATCCGCGTTGAGGTCGGAATATAGCGAATCGTGAGCCCGCGCCGCCACCGCGCCGAAGTGTTGGCGTTCGAACCATGGATCACGTTGGGGTGGTGGACCGAGACGTCGCCCGGACCCATGACGCAGTCCACCGCAGCGTTCTCGTCCACGATCGCCTCGTCCATCCCCGAGTTCAGTACATTGGGCACATCGGTCCGCTGCATGAGCGCCTGAAGGTCCATGCCCTGTGTTCCGGGGATGACCCGCATGCAGCCATTCTCCGGGGTGGTGTCCGTCAGGGCCAGCCAGAGTGTAACCACCTCCATCGGCTCCAAGGGCCAATAGCTTCCATCCTGATGCCACAGCACCGCCTGACCGTCAAAGGGCGGCTTGCAGATGTAGTGGGTGCCATACAAGGCAATGTCCGGGCCGATGAACTGCTCCGCAAGATCCAGCAGGCGCTCATCGCTCACCAGCCGGATCCAGAAAGGATCGTGCTGGCACAAATAGTGGTGGAGCTGCTCGGGCCGTAAATCGGGGTGCTTCGCCAGCAGCCAGTCCACATGGGCGTTCGCTTCGGCGATGAGGTCCGCGTCAAGAACGTCCCGGAAGATTACAAATCCATCCCGATCATAGATCGCGCGCGGCGAAAGTGCGGTTTCCATGGCGGCTCAACTCCCAGGCGTTTTCTTTGATCATTCTCAACGGTCAACGGTCAACCGATCCCCGATTTCACCACCGCCGTCGGACGTCCGAGAATTCCTTCCAAGTCAACCCGCGGCAATCCCGGAGTGCTGGAAAGTATCTCCTTTCGCCCATCCTCATGCAACAGGAAGGTATCCTCCGATTTCACGCCGGGTGCGGAAGGGTTCCAGGCGAAGGCCGTGGCCACGGGTACGTCCAGGTCCGCACCCTTTCGAAAATCTTCGGCCCAGTTGGCGTCGAGGCAGGGAAATATCTCGCCCGGCGTGGCCTTACAGGTTCGCCCCGCGAATCCCGTGCTGCCGCCCTGGTGATGGTTATGCCACTCGTTCTCCACGAAGCCGAAACGCCGGTAGGCATCCTGGCACGCGACAAATACATCGCCGAGCGTGCGGCCGGGCATGGTCGCCTCCTGCATACACGCATCCACCGCACAAATTCGCGCGAAGGCATCCGTTATCGCGGGGTCCAGCGTGTCCACCTGCTTGAAGCGTGTGAGCGACACAGAGAGTCCCCCGCGGATCATGCCGGCCACCACCATGACGTAGCGCTTCACGTTTCGCTCATGCACCGTGCCCGGCAGCGTGGGCAGGGGGTGGCGATAACGCGTAATCCGCTCATCCGCCGCCACCAGACTCACCGGCACCTGACAACCCCGGCGCTGCCCCTCGTAGATAAGGCGCGCGCTGATATCGTTCTCCGACGTGCCCACCTCGATACTCGCCAGCGTCGCCTCCATCGCGTCCGCCGCCAGGCGGCCAAGTTCGCGATACTGCTCGCACTCCTCCGGCAGCAGCATGCTCCGCAGGGGGGCCAATTCCCCGTGAACATTGGGACCGAGCGTGCCATCATCCGAAACCAGATTGCCCGCAAAGCGTTCCCGGCACCAGTCCGCCGCGCTCTCGTCGAACCAGCGAAAGGGCGACGCATAACACGCCGGGCTGCTCAACTCCTCATCCATGATCCGCGTCATTTCGATCGCGTTGCCCGCGTAGTGGGGGGGGGCTCCGGCGGGTACGAATATGCCGCAGGCTCCCACATCGCAGTGGGTCGACACGTAATTGCGCTTCCCCCCCGTGGCCATGGCGAAGTTGTCCGCGCGGTTGATCAAAATGCCATCCCAGCCGCGCTGCTTCAGCAGATGCTGGACCAGGCGAATTCGGGTGTCGAACAGGGTGGGTGTGGTCATAGGCTCGCTCTCTCGTTGCGTTTGCAGTGGAAACGGCAATAGCGTAGCGGATAGGGAAGCGCGGCTCAAGGGACTCAGACGTTCGTGTCTGAGTAAGCGTGCGCGGTGCGTCGCCTCCAGCGCCGCGCGTATGCCGGGATGCGTAAGCCGACTACCCGATACATCGGGCCTTTCCATATCGGAGTGGGTCCTCACCGGGCGCTTGCCGAGTGCCGGGCTGAATTGTATAATCAGGACACCAATCCAGTCGAGAACGGCGCGTCGCATGCGGACCTGGTCTGCGCGACAAAGGAATGACGATGGAATGTGCAGAATGTGGCGTGCGCAGTGCGGTGGGGTACTGCGGCGAATGCGAGACCCTGTTGTGCGAGGTCTGCGGCCGAACGTGCTCCCAATGCGGAAAAATCGCCTGCCGGAGCCACCTCCAGCGCACCAGTAGCGGCCGCAATATATGCGTGTCCTGCGTGGTCCTTCACTATGACAAACGTGCGCGCCAATCCAAAGAACTCCGTGAGCGCCGGGCCGAAGAGGCCGCCTTGGGCGGCAAGACCCGCAAGCACCACCGGCACGCGCCCAAGACCGAAAACCTGAGTTTTGAAGCCCTGGCCCGGGACATGGGGCCCCTGGCCGCGCCCATTCCCGATTTCCGACCCGAGGAGCCCGAGCACCCGGCTCAAGAGTCTGGACGCTCCCCAATTGTGGTGAATCGGGGTCCCCTGGCCGACGCGGATGCGTTGAATGCACGGGTACTGACCGGTAGCGCATCGACCCGCACCCCACCCTGGCTGGGCGGCCTGGGAATGGGTGTCGTCAGTTGGGTCCTGTGCTTCGCCGCTCGGGGTCAGTCGGAATCGGCCATGGAGGATGGTATTCTCAACGGCGTCGCGCTGCTGATTTCCTTCGGGACTGTAGTATGGACCGCGCCCGGCGCGTTCTCAAAAGAGGCGATTCCGGCCCGGACCTGGTGCCGGGTGGCCTTGTTGGTCGGTTTGAGTGCCCTCGGATTTGCCGGACTGCTCGGGGCGGCCCGGTGGCTGTGATATTTAAACCAAGGAACCTGGGAGGAGTGATTGGATGTTCGGGATTTCCCTGAATGATGTAATCAATTTTGTGGTGGTTTATAAGTGGTGGTTTATCGCGATGATCCCCTTCGCGATCGCCATTATGGCCCTCAAAGCGCGGGGCTGACATCTCCGAGACCAGATACGGTTGCCGATTCCCAGGGGAAAGCCGTCCCGCCTTCCCAGGGGGCCGCGACGGATTTTTCCGTCGCTTCAGGTTGAACTTAAGGATATGTAAAGGATATACTTACAGTTCAAAATGGATCCTGTGGCGAAACCGTATTTGAAAGGAGGTGTAGTCTATGGCAAGCGAAGCAGATGTAGCAGCAACAATTAAAGATATTATTGCCGAGCGTCTTGACAAAAGTGCCGACGAAGTGGTTGAAAGTGCTGGGTTTATGGAAGATCTTGGGGCCGATTCCCTCGACCTTACCGAGCTCTTGATGGCCCTGGAAGAAGAATTCAACATCGATATCGATGATGATGCAAACCAGATTGAAACCGTCGGGGACGCGATTAAGTATATACAGTCTAAGCTTTAAGCCCGGGGTGAACCCCACCCCATCGGGTGCTTTGAATATAGATTGTTAAACGCGAGCACCCAGTCCGCGGGGTTTCTTACATGCCCCCGGACTGGGTCTTAAACATTAAGGGTATCCATGAGCACGAAGGTCGTTGTAACCGGACTCGGTGTTGTTTCGCCGGTAGGGAATGATATTGATACATTCTGGAAGAACATCTGCGCCGGAAAATCCGGTATCCGGGCAATCGACCAGTTTGACACGTCCGACCTGACGGCCAAGATTGCCGGCATCGCGGAAGACGTGGAAATCGACGGGTTGGACAACAAGGAAATGCGGCGCATGAGCCGCTACGCCCAGTTTGCCATCTTCGCCGCCGAGCAGGCCTGGAAACAGGCGGGCCTCGATATCAACAAGGAAGATCCCTACCGCTGCGGCACCAGCGTTGGCTCCGGTATCGGCGGCCTCAACGAGATCAATATTGACTCCGTCCGCATGGCCGAAGGCGGCGCGCGGCGCGTGTCTCCCCTCATGGTCCCCAAGGGCCTCGCCAACATGGCCGCCGGCGCCGTCGCCATCCACCTCGGACTGCTCGGCCCGAACAAGTGCGTCGTGACCGCCTGCGCCAGCGGCACCCACTCCCTCGGCGACGCCGCCAGCCTGATTCAGTCCGGCAAGGCCGACGTCATGGTGGCCGGCGGTGCGGAAGCGACTGTCATCCCCTTCGGGATCGCCGGTTTCTGCGCCATGAAGGCCCTTTCCACGCGCAACGACGAACCCGAACGGGCCAGCCGCCCCTTTGATCTGGATCGCAATGGCTTTGTCATGGGCGAAGGCGCCGGCATTATGGTGCTGGAATCCGAAGAGCACGCCAAAGCCCGCGGCGCCGAAATCCTCGGCGTCGTCGCCGGCATGGGCGACACCTGCGACGCCTACCACATTACCGCGCCCCGTCCCGACGGTTCCGGCGTGGCCGCGGCCATGCGGGAGGCGCTCCGGGAAGCCAAATTGAATCCCGAAGACATCGGCTATTTTAACGCCCACGGCACCAGCACCAAGTTGAACGATGCCGGCGAGTGCAAGGCCCTCCACGTGGTTTTCGGCGAAGAAACGCCCCCCACGAGCTCCACCAAGTCCATGATCGGTCACCTGCTCGGTGCCGCGGGCGGCGTGGAGGCGGTGATCTGCATCCTCGCCATGCGCGATGGCATCCTGCCCCCCAACATCAACTACGATACGCCCGATCCCGAGTGCCAGCTTAATCTCGTGGCGAATACCGCCATGGAGAAGAAGGTGTCCGCGGTCATGTCCAACTCCCTGGGATTCGGCGGGCACAACGCCTCCATCATCTTGACGAAGTATGAGTGATAGAGCGGAGCGTGTCGAGGAATTGATGGGTCTGGCCAAACGGCTGGGCTTTGAGATCCGCGACGCGACCCTCTATGACCGTGCCCTGACCCACTCCTCCAGCCAGTCGGAAGGCGAGCAGGCGGGCTATGACTATGAATCCTTGGAATTCCTGGGCGACGCCGTGCTTGGCCTGGCGATCGCCCATAGTCTTTTTGAGCGCTTGCCCGATCTCCGCCCCGGTGATTACAGCCGTATGCGCGCCGGGCTCGTGAACCGGAAAACCGTGGCCCGCGTGGGTGGCGCGCTCGAAATCGCCCCCCATGTCCGCCTCGGCAAAGGCGAAGAACTCTCCGGAGGCCGGGAACGGATCGCCCTGCTTGCCGATTGCATGGAGGCCCTGATCGGCGCCATCTACCTCGATCACGGCTACGACGCCGCCCGTGATTTCGTGGTCCGCGTTTTCGCCAGCGAGGTCGAACTCGCCCGCCGCAGCAACCTCTACGGCGATTACAAGTCCCGCCTTCAAAACTACTGTCAGGCGCAGCGCATGCCCCTGCCGCGCTTCAATCTCGTGCGTTCGGAAGGCCCCGATCACCAGAAGGAATTTGAGGTGGAAGTGGAGCTCCGGGGCGAGCCTCGGGGCCGGGGCGTCGGCAATACCATCAAAGAGGCCGAGCAGCAGGCCGCGCGGGAAGCCCTGCTCCAGGAAGGGCACGAACTCCCCGCCTGAAGGCGCTTTCCCGAGTTCTCCCCCAAAAATGCGCCCCATAGTGGCGCTTTTTCCCCGTTTGTGGGACACTTAATGTGCCTCGGGCTTGTTCGGACCCAAGCCAGGCGAGAGGAGGCCGTACCATGCGGGACCTGCCCTTCTTGAAACTCGCCGCCGCCGCCGCGGTGGCTTCCCTCCTTGTTGTCTTCTACCTCGCACGTTATGTTCTAGCCCAGAGTCCGGGTACTGAGCTGATGGCGCGCATATCCCGGCAGGTGCAGGTTGGCGCCCTGGCCTTTCTCCGGCGGGAATACGCCTGGGTTCTTGCCTTGTCGCTGCTCGTCATGGGCTTCCTCGCCGTCGTCGGTCTGTATAACCCCGACATGGGCCTGAATTGGAAGACCTCCGTCGCTTTTGCCGCCGGGGCCGTGGCCAGTGGGTGCGCCGGCTTTCTGGGCATGTTCATCGCCACGCGCGCCAACGCCAGGACCACCGAGGCGGCCCGCGCCCGAGGCGTTGCCGGAGCACTCGCCGTCGCGGCCAGTGGGGGGGCCGTCATGGGCCTGGGTGTGGTGGGTATTGCCCTGCTCGGTCTAGTGCTGGTCTACCGTCTCTTTGAAGGGGATACCGCCATCGTAAACGGCTACGCCATGGGCGCCTCCCTGGTGGCGCTTTTCGGTCGCTCGGGTGGTGGAATCTTTACCAAGGGCGCCGATATGGCCGCCGACCTCGTTGGCAAGCTGGAGCGGGGAATTCCCGAAGACGATCCCCGGAATCCGGCCGTCATCGCCGACAACGTGGGCGACAATGTGGGCGATGTGGCGGGCCTGGGCGCCGACTTGCTCGAATCCTACGTCGAATCCATTATCGCCTGTCTGGCCATCGGCGCGATCATCGTGGCGGGGGGCGGGCCCATCTATCTGCTGGCCTTTCCTTTCGTGGTGGCGTCGCTGGGAATTCTCGCTTCGGTAGTCGGGGTGTTGTATCTCCGTATCGGCGCGAGCGCCCACCCGGAGCAGGCTCTGCTGACCGGCACCGGCATCAGCGCGCTCCTGACGGTGGCCGGGGTAGCGGGCTACACGGTTACGGCGGGGGTCCCCTTCACCTATGGCGGTACTTCCTTTGCCTGGTGGGGGCCGCTGGGCGCCTGCGTGCTGGGTATAGTCTCCGGCGGGGTGGTGGGCTTCGTAAGCGACTTCTACACCTCCGCGAGCTTCCGGCCCGTGCGTCGCATGGCACTGCGCTGCGAAACCGGACCGGCCACCGCGGTGGTCGAGGGCCTGGCCATCGGCATGCAGAGCACGGCTATTCCCGTGGTGATACTTGCCTGTTCCATCATGGCGGCCTATGCGTGCTGCGGGATCTACGGCGTCGCGGTGGCGGCCCTCGGCATGCTCGCGACCACGGGCATGGTCGTCGCCGTAGACGCCTATGGCCCCATCGCCGACAACGCGGGCGGTATCGCCGAAATGGCGGGCCTGGATCCGTCCGTGCGGGCAATCACCGATAATCTCGACGCCGTAGGCAACTCAACCGCCGCCATCGGAAAGGGATTCGCCATCGGAAGTGCGGCCTTCGCGGCCATCGGACTCCTCAGCGCCTACATCATGTCCATGGATGCCGCGTTACTCCGCGTGTCGGGCGGCCCGGGGTTGGTCCTGACCCTGAGCGATCCCGCGGTCCTCGCCGGGCTGCTGATTGGGGCCATGCTTCCCTTCTGGTTCAGTTCCATGCTCTTCCACGCCGTGGGCACCTGCGCCAACACGATGATTATCGAGGTGCGCCGACAGTTTGCCGAAATTCCGGGATTGCGCGAGGGACTGGAGAGCGTCCGCCCCGATAGTGAGCGGTGTGTGGACATTGCGACCCGCGGCGCTATTCGGGGCATGCTGCTGCCCGGTACCCTCAGTATCTCGGTCCCTGTGTTCATCGGCCTGTTCCTCGGCCCCGAAGCCCTGGCCGGCCTGCTGGTCGGCGCCCTCGCCACGGGCGTCATGCTCGGCATCCAAACGGCCAACAGCGGTGGCGCCATGGACAACGCGAAGAAATACATCGAAGCGGGCCAACACGGCGGGAAGAACTCGGACGCCCACCGCGCCGCCGTCGTGGCGGACACCGTGGGCGATCCGCTCAAAGACACGGTTGGTCCTTCGCTCAATATCCTGATCAAATTCATGTGTGTCATCGCCCTGGTGCTGGCTCCGCTCTTCGCGGGGTGAGCCCCACGGTCCACGGGCCTGCGCAATCGTCCCGCTGTGCGTAAGTCATTGCCAAATGCGGGACTATGGGCTACAATCACCCTCACGGGGAAGACGGGCGGGCAAGCTTGGAGTCGCGCCGGCACTAATGCGCAGGCGGGAACCACCGGTTTGCCGGTAGATGCCGGACCTGGTGGGAGCGTTTGGAGATCGCGTTTGGACAGCAGCATATTGTCATCAGCACTCGACAAGATTCGAGGCGGGGAAGGTGTTGAAGTAACCTCATTGACCGACGGCGAATCGCAAGAACTCGCGTCATTCCTGAGTGAAAAGAGTTCCGAGGGTCCTTTGTCCGAGGCGGATCAATTGCTCTGCCGCCACGTGCGGATCGTGCTTCAGGAGCGGGCCGCCCGTGCCCGGAGAAGCGATCAGGACCCGCCCTTTCAGCGATCAAACCTCGCCCTCCGCGCCGCGATCGATCTGTTTCTGGCCCATGACTACGCGGCCATAATCCAGAAAGACCTGGCCCTCCTCCGGGACACCCGATCCCGCCTTGAAGCCCTCGTCGCCACAGACTCGTCGCCGAACCATGTGCGGCTGAGCAAGTTGATTGGGGACTGTCTCGTCGCCTACGAGGATTGGAAATCAAAGCAGCCCGCGGGTGGCGAAGCACCAACCGCCGCAGTTGTGGCGCCCGCACCGACCGCCCCGGTGGAGCATCCCGCGAAAACCGCGCCCCCCCTTGCGCTGGACGCGCGGGAGTTCCTGAGCCACGCGGGTATGCGGGAAGCCATTCATGTAATCGAGGGGATTCCCCTGGTGGCCAGCCTCCGGGTACTGCTCCACGAAGGAAGTCTCCGCCTGAACGGAGAACTGTCGGAAGAGTTTCTTCTGGATATCCGTGGGGGCGGTCTCGAAATTCAGGGGGGACTTTCCGGATTCGTGGTGGCGGAAGGGGACATCGTGATCGACGGCAGTGTCCAGGGCGGCTGGATCTTCTCTAGAAGTGGGAATATTCAGGCGGGCCGCGTACTCGCCGGTTCCGTGCTGATCGCCCCCCGAGGCGACATCACCACAGGCGGCGCCGAAGCCCCGAGGCTCATCTTTTGCGGGCGGGACTTCGTCGCGGAGCAGGGCGTCCGCTCGGGGACCTACTACACGCGTAACTTTACCTCGGAAGCGGGAATTCGCAATGCCCGTATTCACGTGCGCGGCTCGGTAAGGGCGACCGCGATTGAACAGGATCCCCACGACGACGCGGCCGGGATCCAGTTTCGAGTCGCCCAGACCTGTCACGATTTCGGCCGTCCCATTGAGGAGGGCGTCTCCTCCGCGTTGCGGAATTTTGCCCGAATTCGCTACCGGCGGCGCATCGCGACGGCATTACTGGCCTATCTGGAACGGGAACTCCTCGCGCTGCAACGTCTCCGAATTTTTGCGGTGCAATCCGGCGCCCCGGACCTCGCCGCCATAGCCCCAATACGCGAGACCCAGGGGGAGCTGGCGCTACTCGGCGTGCTGCTGGAGACCGGCGAAGGGCTCAAAGAGATCATGGTGCTCGGAGAAAATACCGGACAGGGCATGGAGGGCGCGCTCCTGACCGTGGGGATTGAGGAGTCCACCGCTTGCCTCGCTACCCTGGCCCGCGAAATCAAGATGATGTGCCGGGGCTTTGTGCGCGACAAGGAAGCACTGGAGGCCCCGTGCCGTCACATTGCGAGTTTTGCCAAGAAACTCAAGGATACCCTGCGGCTTGGACAGGGGCCCGACAAACTGATCTACGATTTTGATTTCCGCATGGACGAGTGGCGGGCCCAGGCCGCTCAGGCCGCGGAGGCCCTCGCCGTCCACGAGCAGACGATGGCGCAACTCATGGGGCCGAACGTGTGGCAGGTCCAGGACACCGACCGCCTCGGCGCCCTGGTGGCCCGGATGATCCAGAACGCGGAGGAAAATGGAAAGCTGCCCCGGGTGCTCAGTGCCCGGGAGATGGGCGCGCTTCGCGAGCATGCGGAGCAGCATTCGGCCAATCGAAAGACCTGGCGGGAGAATCTGGCCACCCTCGATCAGGAATGCGCCCTGAGCCTCAAGGGCCTCGAAGAGAGCATCGCGCTGGCCGTTGCCGAAGGGGGCGAGCACGAGATACGTGCGGGCCAATTCGGTCAGGGCGTCCGGATCCAGACCCTCGCAAGCATCAAGAAAGTCAGCGGTTCAAACGGCGCCATGGTGCTCGTCACGGGCGGCCCGGCGGGGTCGCCGGAAGTCGTGCGCATGCGCAATCTGCGCCTCTATCCCGAGGGGGGCCGCGCATGAGGACCGAACGCCTAAAGCACGGATTCCAAAGGCTGGCGCGGCAACATCCACGTGAAGGTCATCGGCTCGCCTTCCTGTTCGGACTTCCGTGGCGTGCGGTCATGCATCCGCTGGAGCAGGGTCCGGTAACGTTCCGGTAGCCCGCACAGATAGTCCTGGGCCTTCTCCGCCGCCGGCGACAAACCGCCCAGGTGCTGGATATCCCAGTCCGCCAGCAGGTTCTCAATGATCTCCACATAGTCCCGCCCGGTGTAGACCCCGCTCCGCCCCGCGACACGCTCGAACTTCTTGAACGTGTCGCCGATCTGGCCGCCGCGCTCGCGCATGTACATCGCCGGCATGGTGATTTTCTTCTTCATCATGTCCTGAAAGGCCAGGAGTGCTTCATTGGGGTCCACCTCCATGATTCTGGAAATGAAATACTTGTAGGCCCGCGCATGTCGTTGTTCGTCTCCGGCGATCTTGGCGGAGAGCTCGTATAGCTTTTCGGCGCCGACGGACCGTGCAATTTTTCCCACATTGAGGTGGGAAATCCGTGTCGCAATTTCCTGGAAGGAGGTGTAGATGAAGGTACGGTAGGGATCATTCTCATTCTGTGTGTCGCCCCCATCCGAGATCAGGTGCTGGATCGTCACCTCGATTTCCCGCATGTTGACCCGACCGGAAAGATAGAGCCAGCGGTTCAACAGGTCACCGTGCCGGTTCTCCTCCCCGCACCAGGCGCGGTTCCACGCGCCCCAGGCCGTGCTGGGCTCGCCCGAAACTCCGACGCCTTCCAGCGTGCTAATCCAGGACGCGTAGCTCGGCAGCGCCTCTTCGGTAATCATATCGCCCACAAGAATGACCATGGCGTCTTCGGGAAGGCGGCTGGCCTCCTCCCGCAATTCCCGCACCGCCTCAAAGCCCGCATCGGAAGTCAGATCGGGCGTGTAATCACTGGGCTGCCAATTGATTTCGGCGCCGCGAAGGAATACGGGGAGCTTCTCGGCGACAAAACGCTCGACGTGCTTCATAACTTCAAGACGGGAAGGCACCATGGCGATCAATACCCTGTAGAGCCCTGGCAGGCAGACGGTTAAGATAGACGCAAAACTGTTAGGTGTCTAATTATATGTAGTGTCCCCCGAAAGATCAAGGGGGATTTTCCACGCGGCATCAGAATCGGACACCGCAATAGCGCGCAGGCGCTAAGTTTGCGTTTTTGTACCTCGAAACGATACCATAGAGCGGTCCTCGCGGAGGAAACGGCAATGAATTCACACCGCCTGACAGGCGGAGACGTTGCTTTCTGGCTGCTGACGCGGGGAGCTTTCATCGGATCACCGGCATCGAAGCGCGCGGTGACCCAGTATTGCGGATCGCCCCCGCAGCGTGGCTGCGAGCTCGGGATGGCCGTTTCATTGGAGGGGAGAGCGAGGGTGGGCTCATGAAAAACAGAGTATTCACGACGGGCGAAGTCGCCGCCATCTGCGGAGTATCCGCGGACACGGTCTCTCGCTGGTTCGATCTTGGTCAGATCGAAGGGTATCGTCTCGGGCCCGGCGGTGATCGCCGCATCCCCTACGATAACCTCCGGAAGTTCATGCTCAGCCATGGCATCCCGCTGGAACGCCTCGAAGAAGGTGAGCGGCGCGTCCTCGTTGTCGATGACGACCCCTATTACCTCGACATTATTCCTTCGGTTCTCGCCCGAGGGGAAGAGTACCTCGTGCTGACCGCATCCACCGGATTCGACGCCGGCGCCATCGTTGTGGAACACAATCCTCAACTGGTGATTCTGGATATTCACTTGTCCGACATGGATGGCCGGATGGTCTGCGAGCGCGTGAAATCCCGCATGGAGACGCGCAACACGCGGATCCTGGGCATTTCCGGGTTCATTGAGGAAGAGGAGATCCAGGAACTGGTGACCTTCGGCTTCGATGATTTCCTGAAGAAACCCTTCCACATTGATGAGCTGGCGCTGCGCGTGGAGCAACTCTTCGCCCTGCCTCACACCAAGATCAATCGCCCCCGAGCGCTTTGAGATTTAAGAATAGTGAATTGAGCATGGTGAATTAATATTTTCCGTCCTAAAATTCACTATTCGTTATTCCGCCTTCGCCTCCCGCGCCATGAGCGTTTCAATCGCCTCGCGGGCGGGCAGATCCTCAAACAAGACCTGATGGGCCACGTCGGTCAACGGCATTTCGACGCCCATCTTGAGGGCCAGCGCATGGGCCGAGCGTGTTGTGCGAACGCCTTCCGCCACCATCGGGCTGCTGTCGAGAATATCCTGGAGCTTCTTGCCCTGGGCGATCGCTTCGCCTACGGCCCGATTCCGCGAATGACGGCTGGTACAGGTCGTAATGAGATCGCCCATGCCGCTGAGCCCGGCAAACGTAAGGGGATTGGCGCCGCAGGCGCTTCCCAGCCGCGCGATCTCCGCGAGGCCCCGGGTGATCAGGGCTGACTTGGCGTTGTCGCCCAGCCCCAGTCCGTCGCAGACGCCCGCCGCGATGGCGACCACGTTCTTCAAGGAGCCGCCCAGTTCCACGCCGATGATATCCGGGCTCGTATAGACCCGGAAGTTCGAGCAGAAAAAAGCCTCCTGAACCATCTTGCAGGCGTCTTCGTCCGCGCTTGCGGCCACGAGCGACGCCGGAAGGCCGCGCCCCACCTCCTCCGCATGGCTGGGGCCGGAAAGGGCCACCACGGGGCTTCCAGGCGCGAGTGCGGCAATAATCTCGCTCATCCGCAGGAGCGTGTCGTTCTCAATGCCCTTGGCCACACTGACCCGTACGGGATTATGGGTAAAGAGAAACTGGGGAACCACGCTGCGCATGGCGTGGGAGGGGACCGCATAGACCACCATGTCGGCGGCCGCGTTCACCTCGGGGGCAATGACGACTTCGGGCGGCAGCAAGACCCCCGGAAGGAATTTCTTGCTTTCCCGGGTGGCGCGCAGGGTGTCGGGATCATCTTCGGGCCGACACCAGAGTTGGACATTCTGATTGTTCAATGCGAGGACGCGGGTCAGGGCGAGGCCCCAACTTCCGCCACCGATGACTTGAATTTGCATGGTCGTCACTAGATCCCTGGATGGTGCTGCTGCAAGACGCCGCGATGGGCCCGCGTACCCTAGCAAAGGCCCGCCGGATGGTTCAAACGGGCCAGCTCCGGACCGTCCAAAAATAAAGCGCCCGCCGAGGGGGGCACCTCGACGGGCTGCGGCAGGTAGGCTCTTTTTGGCAGGGGGCTTGCCAAATTGAGGGAGCTGCTGACTCCGAAGAGTCATTCAACTGTACGAGCCTACGTCCATAGTATGCACTATTCGGGAGGGTAATGTAAAGCGAAAATTACAAAAATTTTGAAATTCTGTATCTGATTGATTTTATTGGGTTTATTGCATGCGCTTGTCCCATTTTGGGGCGAGTGCGGGCTCATGGGAAAGAAAAAGCACATCAAAATTGCTCCCCAGCCGGCCCGGCAGGCGTGTTATACTGGTATGCCACACGCGTGCGCCAACCCGTCGTGGGGCTTGCCCTTGGGGTGCGCCCAAAAAGGAAGCGCCCGCCGAGGGGGGCACCTCGGCGGGCTGCGGCAGGTAGGCTCATTTTTGGCAGGGGGCTTGCCAAAGTGAGGGAGCTGTTGACTCCGAAGAGTCATTCAACTGTACGAGCCTACAATCGAAAGTATAATCAAAATATATGTAGAAAGTATGACAAAAAATATCCCATTTCATGAAGAATTCCGATTTTGATACACAATTTCGTCACGATGTGGCGGATTGCGGGGGTGAATACAATAATATCTATTAATTTTGGCGACAATGGTGTAAGCTTAGCCGCAAGGTTAGCAACGTCTGGGAGAGAAACTGGATGGCCCGTATTATAGTCATCGATGACCACTATGCAATGCGGCAGACAATTCGAGAAGTCCTGGAGGATCAGGGGCACGAAGTCCTGGAGGCACCGGAGGGCGAGTCGGGAATACACCTCCAGCGCCGCAGTCCGGCGGATCTGGTGATAACCGATATCTTTATGCCCCATAAAGAGGGCATGAGCACCATCCGCGAGTTGTGCATGGAGTTTCCCGAGTTGCCGGTGATCGCCATGTCGGGGGGAAGCCGCGACCTCACGGCCCCAGAGGGTTTCATTGATCTGGCGCGTCGCTTCGGGGCCTGCGCCACCCTGACGAAGCCATTCCAGATTGCGGAATTGTTGTCCGTGGTGACCTATGCGCTCGCGGGAGAAAGCAAAAACCCGGTCCCAACGAATCAGGACCGGGTGCACTGAACCTGTATAGCGTATTGGCGGGGGATTAAAATCCGTCCAGGAATCCTGCGCTGGCGCCGAAGAGAAACAGCAGAACGGCGCCGAGGGTGAAAAGGAATCCGTTGACGATTTGCTCGAACCAGGTCATGGTAAGTCTCCTATGCAGAACGAAGTTGTGTTTTCGGGTGAAAGTGGAGCACACGCTAACATGGATGCACTTCGGATTACAACCTGAAGTCCGCTCAGCGCAGGTGCCATGTGCCCGTGGCGCCCATGGTATCCCGCAGGATGACGCGGTGGTCAGTTTCCGAGAATTCCCACGCGGCCGCATCCACGGGCGTGTCATTGAAGCGTACTTCAGTGGGCGGTGATTCGCGAAAGACCCGGAGGATACAGGGGCGGCCCGCGCCCTCCAGACGGATGCTCAGCCCGTCCTGTTGCGCAACGCTGACCTCCAGCGCCGCCTGATCGTCAGGGGCGTAGCAGGTGAACGCGCCATCCGCAGCGGGGTAGATGTTTAGGGTGAGCAGCCCGGCCGAATCCTTGGAGCCGACGCCGGTATAGTCCCGGGAGATATTCATGGGGATGATTGCGCCATCCCGGATGTACACCGGGTATTCGTCCATCGGATAATTCCGATTGAATTCGACCGGCCCTTCGATCGCGATGGCGTCGTCGAACCAGTAGCGCCAGGTGCCCGCGGGCAGGTGAACCTCCCGCTCGCCTCCGGGCCGGTGGATGGGCGCGATCAGCAAGTCGTCTCCGAAAAGGTAGTGGAATTCGCCGTCCGCCAGGGGAGTCATGAGACGCTTCCCGCCCTGGCTTGCGGTGACGATGTAGTGGTACATGTAGGGCACGAGCTCGTGGTGCAGCCAGGAGAAGTCTCGAATAATTTTCAGTTCTTCCGGGCTGCGCATCCACATGCGCCGTTCGCCGTGGCCGCCGTTAAGGAAAAGCCCGCAGAAGGTGGAGAACTGGGTCCAGCGGATGTAGAGCTCCGGGTCGATGGGCTCTTCGCCGTGGTAGCCGGCGATGTCTGATCCGATCACGCTGTAACCCATCTCCGCGCTCTTGAGGATCAGCCGGATGGCCCGTTGGAGGCCCCGCGTACCCTCGTCCCAGGTGTGGGTGTTGTCGCCCACCCAGTTGACGGGGGAGGCGTCGATGGGGGCGAAGCCCTCGGGATGTACCCAGGGGGCGACGGAATCGAGGGAGCGGGACATGGTCACAAACTCGGGATTTTTCCGCAGGCCGTTCGCGTATTCGTCCCGATAGTAGTGGTCCATGTATTGGCGCGTGGATATGCGCCCGGCGTGGGTGTCCGCATAGAACCACGGAATGACGCCCTTCGTACGGAAATTGAGTGTGGCGGAGCCATCCAGCTTCCAACCATCGACACCCCAATCCAGCACGGAACTCTGGAGCCCCTGCCACCACGCCATGGCCTCGGGATTGGTATAGTCGATGAACCCACCTTTACCCTTCCACCATTTCTTCTGGAAGTCCCCATTGGTCAGAAAGCCCCGGTTGGCGGCCTCCTGAAACCAGTCGGGCGAGGTGGTCAGGGCGGTGTCTTTACTCTCGCTATTGACCATGCTGGTCATCCAGAGCACGACCCGGATCCCCCGCTCGTCGAGGCTGCGGAAGAAGGCTTCCGGATTGGGGAAGCGGGCTTCATCCACGATGAAGTCGTTGTATCGCGTGGACCAGGGGCTGTCGATGAGCACGGTGCGCACGGGGAAGTCGTGGGCCAGGTGACCGTTGACCATTTCCAGGGTGGACGCGGCGGTGTTGGTGTCGTCCTCCCAGACCCAGGGTTCCAGCGCCCAGGCCGGCGTCAGCGGCGGGTTGCCGTGGCGCTGGCTGTTCATGGGCATGCCCCACCCCGGATAGAAAAAGAGGCCCCAGCCAACGACAAGGGTAATCAAGAGGAGCGCGCAGGAGATCTGAAATACGCGCAGCCAGCAACCGGTTTTTTTCATCGAGAACCTTTTCTGTTCAGGGCGCATCCACGCGTCCGGCGGATAGTATACCGAAATTTGTGGTGGGAGGGGGCCGGACGAAGACGCGTCTCGTTCCGAGAGGGAATATATGAGACCACGCGAATGGGCTTCAGGATTCTCTCGATTCGGGCGGCTTCGCCCTGCTACATTTTCCGCGATGGGGGACTCATCGAGGACAACGTCGGAAACCTGTTTCCTGTATCCGTCCGATCCGGTATCAGCCCGCTCAATATTCGTGAGCGCATTCAGCGCGCACGTCCTGTCCGCAGTTTCTCTATTTTAACGAGGTGTATCATGCCAGCCCCAGGCGCCGCCGCCAAACCCGCTCCCCGCATTCTTTCCATGGACCAGTACCGAGGATATGCCATTTTCGGCATGCTGCTGGTCGATTACTTCGGCAACTTTGAAGCGAACCTTCTCGAGCCCCAGACCAGCACCGGCCTGGTGTGGGTTCTCGCCCACGTGTGGCACCAGCTCCACCACCCCCACGGGGCGGGCTTTACATTTGCCGACCTGATTGCGCCCGTTTTCATGTTTGTCGTCGGCATGGGCATGCGTCTATCCATGACGAGGCGGATGGCGAAGGGGGATGTGCACGCCGCGCGGATGGGGCTGGTCAAGCGCTACGGCATGATCATCATGCTCGGATTCACCATCTACACGGGTTACCTGTGGGACGCCCTCCTCAATATCGGCCTGGCGGGCATGCTGGTGCTCTGGGTGGTGGACAGAAAGCCCTGGCAGCGCTTCGCCTTTGGCGTCGGCATGGTTTCGCTCTATCAGCTTGTTTGCATTTATACGAGCTACGGCGAGATCGTCCATCGCACGATGAAATACACGGGCGATACCATGCCCCTGATCTGGAAACTCATCCCCTTCGGCCCCACGCTGCTGGATGTGCCCATCAACGGCGGTCCGCTGGGTCACTGGAGCTGGGCGCTCATGATGATTGGCGGTACGCTCGCGTACGACATTCTGGCAACGCGCGATCGGCGGAAAATAACCTTCAACCTCCTCGCGTGGGGCTTCGGACTTGCCCTCGTCGGGCTCGTGCTCCAATCGGAATGGGTCGGCATCAAAGAAGCCTGGCCCTTCGCCAAGAACTGGGTCTCCGCCTCGTATTCCGTCTGGTCCACGGGCCTGTGCTTTCTGAACCTGCTCCTCTTTTACTACATCTGCGATGTCTGGGGCTGGGAGATCCCCAACCTGACCGTGCTCGGGATCAACCCGTTGGCCATCTATGTCCTCCAGTGGTGCATCTGCGAGAGTGGCTCCCGATTTATCAACAGCAGCGCACCCTGGTGGTACATTTTCCTGGGGTGGGCCATTTTCTACGGGGTGATTTACGGAACCGCGCGCTACTTCTACGACAGAAATATAATCATCAAGTTATAAGCCTTCCGAGTGCCCACTCGGCCGCAGGCCCTGTACAAACGAAACCTGCCCTGGCGACAGCGGCAGGTTTCGCCATTCAGGGAGGGCTTTCCCAGACGATGCTCGCCCGGCTGGTGACTTCCGGTCAGCCCGCAGGCCGGGGTGTTCATTGCGCAGCGCAGGGTTGCGCAGCACTGAGCGATACTGTACTGCGCCCATCGAGAAGTGTCCTGCTCGGGCTGCGCACTTGCACAGTCGAAGGGCGCCGAAACCCCTTCGGACGTGTCCCGCCACACCCGCGCTACAAGCCTGTTCAAGCTGGGATGGGTGAATTGCCCCTCCGCAGCCCGTCATATTTCTTCGCCGCGCGCCCGTGATTGCGCCTTTGGCACACCGATTGCTCTATCAAGAGAGAATTGAGCAGTTTCGTAGTGATTGATATGCCTGCCCAGGGCGCACGAGTCCGTGTCGCCCGCAGGCGTTTCCGGGCAGACATCAGGCAAGCTTAACGGGCCTTGGAACGTGGCTACAGGAGTGACCGTGGAATATCTATTTGTTCTCGCGATGATCGTTCTGGCCGCCGCCATGGTGGCCGGCGGACTGATCCTGTCCTACCTCGTGGCGCCGCGCCGTCCCGGTGGACTAAAGGATATGCCCTACGAATGCGGTGAACAGCCCATCGGCGATGCCTGGATCCAGTTCAACGTGGGCTACTACCTCTTTGGCCTCCTGTTTCTGGTATTCGACGTGGAAGCCTCGCTCATGTACCCCTGGGCGGTCGTGTTTCGCGCCGTTGGTCTGGCCGGGTTGATTGAGATGGGCATTTTCGTACTCGTCCTGATTCTGGGGCTGGTCTATGCGTGGCGGAAAGGCGTTCTGGAATGGGTGTAGCACTCGAAAAGCTGCCCGGCATCGTGGAGCGCTTTCCCGGCGGATCCGTGGCGGTCACCCAACTGGATCAGGCCATCAATCTGGCCCGCTCCAACAGCCTCTGGCCGCTCATGTTTGGCACGAAGTGCTGCGCCATCGAGATGCTGATGGCGACCGGCGCGGCGCACCATGATCTGGCCCGCTTCGGCGCGGAAGTGGCCCGGGCCTCGGTCCGCCAGGCGGACCTGATGGTGATCGCCGGCGCGATCGTGAAGAAAATGGCCCCGCGCATGCGCCTGCTCTATGAGCAGATGGCCGAGCCGCGCTACGTTATCGCCACCGGCTCCTGCGCCATCTCCGGCGGTCCCTTCATGTACAACTCCTATACCATCGTGCGCGGCGCGGATGAAATTGTCCCGGTCGATGTTTACGTGCCCGGTTGCCCGCCGCGCCCGGAGGCCTTCTTCTGGGGGTTGATGACGCTCCAGAAGATGATTCGCGAAGGCGAGACGATTCGCGAACCCGGAATTCGACGGAAACCGGTGATGGCGGCCCTCCCCGAAGACGTTTCCATGCACGATATACGCCGCGAGATCTGCTCGGCGTTGATAGAAGACAATGTTGTGGACGTGGCGAAGGCGGCGGACGAGAAGCCCTGGGCGCGGAAGGTGAGGGAATGGATCCAGAAAAGCTCCTCGCGCTGATCGAGTCGATCTGTCCCACGGTCCGGCATCGGGCCCATGCGGACCGCGCCGCCCTGTCCATCGCCGCCGACGAACTGCTGGCGCTGATGGCGGTGCTTCGCGACGATCCCGCCCTGCGCTTTGATTTTCTGGTGACCCACACGGCCATCGATCTTCCGGACGAAAAATGCTTCGAGCTGGTATACCTCCTGTACGCCAGTGAACACGGTCACTCGCTCTTCGTGACGACCCGAGTTGATCGGGACAATCCCGTGGTCCCTTCCGTCTGCGGGCTCTGGCCCATCGCGGAGTGGCAGGAGCGGGAGGTCTATGATCTGATGGGCGTGCTCTATGACGAACATCCCGACCTGCGCCGCATGTTTCTTGAAGACGACTGGGTCGGCTTTCCGCTTCGCAAGGACTACCAGGACGAGCACATGCTGGAGCTTCCGAAATGAGCGTCCAGATTCGCACCCTTGAGGAACACCTTCACGCGTCGCCCCAGGCGGACAGCGAGTTGACGACCCAGGAATACCTGGTCAACATGGGGCCCCAGCACCCCATTGCCCACGGGTCCCTGCGCGTTGTGCTCCGGTTGGACGGCGAGAATGTGAAGTTTGTTATTCCCGTGCCCGGCTACGTCCACCGCGGCGTGGAAAAGATGTGCGAACACCTGACCTACCGCCAGATTATTCCCTACACGGACCGACTGGACTATCTCTCCGCGATCATGAACAACTGGGCCGTGGCGAAGACGGTGGAGAAGGCCCTCGGTATCGAGACGAATGCGCGGATCGAGACGATCAGGACGATCATGTCCGAGTTGCAGCGCCTTCAGAGCCACGCACTCTGGTGGGGCGTCACCGGCATGGACCTCGGGGCCTACACGGCCTTCCTCTATGGTTTTCGCGAGCGTGAAATCATCGGCGAGATCTTCGAAGAGACCATCGGCGCGCGGCTGACGATGAACTACATCCAGCCCGGGGGGCTCATGTACGACATCCAGCCCGATTTTGCGGCGAAGGTCAAGAAGCTCATTCCCTACCTGCACGGATGCATCGCCCAGTACGAGACCCTGCTCAGCGGCAACACCATCTTTCAGGAGCGGCTGCGCAATATCGGTGTCATGGACGGCGCCGAGGCGCTGGCGCTGGGTTGCACGGGTCCCATCCTCCGGGCGAGCGGCGTTCCCCTGGACCTCCGCGCGACGGAGGCCTACGGCGTATACGATCAGGTGAATTTCAACGTGGTGGTCGGCGCGGTGGGGGATAGTTGGGACCGCTACTATGTGCGGCTCCACGAAATGCGGGAGTCGCTCCGGATCATTGAACAACTGATCGACAACGTCCCGGAGGGCGACTACGCCACGCTTCGCTACAACGAGGAACTGATTCTGCCCGAGGGGCTGCACTACGGCCAGACGGAGACGGCCCGAGGCGCCTTCGGGGTATTCATCGATTCCGACGGCAAGCGCCCCCACCCGAGGCGCCTGCACTTCCGCTCGCCCAGCTTCAATAATATGTGGGTGGTGACCCGGATCGCGGCGGGCTGGCGCATCGCGGATTTCATTGCAATTCAATCGAGCCTCGACCTCGTGATACCGGATATTGACCGATGAGCGCCATGGAACCGCAACTTGTGATGGCCGCGACGGTGGCCCGGACCTGGGAGCCGAACACCATCGCCCAACGCGCGGCGGCGGCGGCCACGGAGAACCTGTGGGTAACCGCGGCGTACCTCATCGGCTCCATGATCGGTGTGGTGGCCGTGCTTTCGCTGCTGGGCATGGTGCTGATCTACGTTGAGCGAAAGGTCGCCGCGCGCTTCCAGTGCCGCCTCGGGCCGACGCGCGTAGGGCCGTTTGGCCTGCTGCAAACCCTGGCGGACACGCTGAAGCTGGTGTTCAAGGAAGACTTCGTGCCCGAGATGGCGGATAAGTTTCTGCACATGCTCGCACCTTTCCTGGCCCTGCTCGTCCCGGTGGTCCTGCTGGCGCTCCTGCCCTACTCGCCTTCGATGCAGGTGGCCGATCTCAACATCGGAATCCTTTTTGTTACCGCCATCGGCGGCTTCGGCGTCATGGGCATTCTCATTGCCGGCTGGGCCTCCAACAACAAGTGGTCCATGATCGGCGCCATGCGCGCCGGCGCACAGATTATCTCGTATGAATTGTCGGCCACCCTGGCCCTCCTCGTGGTGGTGCTGTTCTCCGGCACCATGTCCCTCTCGGGCATCGTGCAGAGCCAGCAGGATGGCTGGTGGATCTGGCGCGGACACGCGGCGGGCTTCTGCGCCTTCATGCTGTATCTGATCGCTTCGACAGCCGAACTCAACCGCACGCCCTTCGATATTCCCGAGGGCGAGTCTGAGCTCACGGCGGGCTTTCACACCGAGTACTCCGGGCTGCGCTTCGCATTCTTCTTCCTGGCCGAGTTTATCAACATGTTCACGGTCTCGGCGCTGACCGCGACGCTCTTCCTGGGCGGATGGATGCCCTTTCACATTGGCGACTGGGCCGCACTCAACAGCCAGATGGACCTGATTCCGCCGATCATCTGGTTTGGCGCGAAGACTTCCGCCGTTATCTTCATCATCATGTGGTTTCGCTGGACTTTCCCGCGCCTCCGCGTGGATCAGCTCATGCACCTGGAATGGAAAATCCTTCTGCCCATCGGATTTGCGAATCTGCTGCTGGCTTCCATCATTGTGCTGATTAACGCTTATCCCTTTCCGCTGGAACTCCCGCAATGAAAGGCCCGCGCTTCATATGGGAATGATCCAAGCCACACAGATCGTGAACGAGGAACGGCCAATCGCCGGCAAGACGGTAAGCGTGTCGGTCGTCCAGCGACTCCGCCCGCCGACCCGCTTCCAGGTGGCCCTGCTGGGAATGCAGGGCCTGCTGCAGGGCATGTGGCTGACCCTCACCTACTTCTGGTCGCCGGTGGAAGTGGTCACGCGCGAATATCCCGAGAATCGCGATTCATTGAAGATTACCGAACGCTTTCGGGGGAATTTGCGGTTCAAGTTTCCAAATGAAGTGGCCCACCAGACCCACAGCGCGTTGCTCGAACAGATTGCCCAGGAGACCCAGACCCACCCCGAGGTGGCGGAGAACTGGATCCGGGATGAAGACGACACCCGCTGGTACCACAACTGCACCGGTTGCTCGAAATGCGAAGAGGCCTGTCCCAACGCTTCCATCCGAATTCTTACGCGCCACGGGGAAATCCTGGATGATCGCGAGATCGACCGATTCGTCTGGCGGCTGGACTCGTGCATGTTTTGCAACGCCTGCGTGCTGGCCTGCCCCTGGGACGCAATCGAGATGACCGGCGGATTCGAGAACGCCGTGTTTGACCGCCGTCTGCTCGTCTACAGCCTCAATCGACTCGCGGCTCCGCGCATCAACCTGATTCAGGATGAGCAGGACCCGGCGGTACGTGCGCGGATGATTGACTGGCGATCACGCTACGGCGGGCCCATCCCGCTGGGTGGCACGGGTCTACCGAATCTCCCGGCCATCGGCGCCCCCAAGGTCCAGGAATGCCCCGTGTCCCACGCGGGAAGCACGGCGGTGGCCCCATGATCGCGGAAGCCACCTACACCGTCGTCTTTTACGGGCTTTCCATCGCCGTGATCGCCCTGGCCGTGGCCGTGGTCAGCGCGCGTCAACTGCTTCGCGCGGCCCTCGCCCTGATGGGAATGCTGGCGCTCAGTGCGGGCTACTACGTCATGCTTGCGGCCGAGTTCCTGGCGGGTGTCCAGATTCTTGTCTATGTGGGCGGCATCGTGGTGCTTATTGTTTTTGCCATCATGCTCACGCGGTCGTCGGAATTGCGGGAAGACCAGCCGGGACCGCGCACGAAGCTTATGGGCGCGGTTTTCTCCATCGCGTTTATGCTGATGTCGGGCGCGGCCCTGCGGGCCACCGACTTTGCGACCTCCACCCACGGCGTACGGCCCGCCGAGGAGATTCGCATGATCGGCCTCGGCCTGCTGGACCGAAGTGGTGCGGGCTACCTGTTGCCCTTCGAGGTGATCTCGCTGCTGCTGCTGGTCGCCGTTATTGGCGGCACGGTCATCGCGCGAAAGACCCCACCGAGGAACCAGCCCTTCACCACGGGCGGGGACCAAATCGGGGAAACCATATCGGAGCAGGTGCGCCAGCAGGATGACGACAGCAATGGGGAGTACGGACGATGACGGAGTTGCTCGCGGGATATGCTCCCGGACTTCGGGAATGGTTGACGCTCTCGGCGATCCTGTACGCCATTGGCCTCTACGGGCTGCTGACCCGGAGAAACGCGATTGCCATTCTCATGTCGGTGGAAATCATGCTGAATTCGGCCGCGATGAACTTTGTGGCGTTCAATCGCCATGTCGCGCCCGAACAGGTGGACGGGCACATCATGGCGATTTTCGTCATCGTGATGGCGGCGGCCGAGGTGGTGGTGGGGATGGCGATTGTGGTGGCGCTCTATCGGATGCGCGCCACCGTGGATGTCAATCAAATGAATATGATGAAAGGGTAGGGCGATGGACGGCACTTCAGGCTGGATGATACAGCACGCGTGGCTGATCCCCGCCTTTCCGCTGGTTTCCTTCGCGCTGAATGGACTCTTCATCAGCCCGATTTCGAAGCGGGCGGCGGGCGTGGTGGCGACGCTCTCCATTCTGGCTTCGGCCCTGTGCGCCTATACGCTGGGCTACCAGTATTTCACCGCCTATCCGGCAGGACACGAACACCCCATTCTTGTGCCCTGGTCCTTTGCGTGGCTCAGCTACATGCCGGGACTCACGGTGAATGTGGGCGTACTGGTGGATCCCATCTCCGTCATGCTCATGTGCGTCGTCACCACGGTGAGCTTCCTCGTGCATACCTACAGCAACGCCTACATGCACGGGGAGTATGGTTTTGGCCGCTACTTTACCTACCTGAATCTCTTTACCTTCAGCATGCTGGGCCTGGTGGTCTCGCCCAACATCATTCAGATGTACGTTTGCTGGGAGCTCGTGGGCGTCAGCAGCTTTCTGTTGATCGGCTACTACTACAACAAGCCCTCGGCCGTTTCGGCGTCGAAAAAGGCGTTCATCGTCACGCGCTTCGCGGATCTGGGCTTCCTCATCGGGGTGATCCTGCTGAGCTACTTCGGCTTCCAGATATACCCCGAGTGGAGCGTGGACGCGGACGCAGTCGCGAATGGGCTCGCGAACGTGCAGCCGGTGGATTTTGCTTACCTGAATCATCCCCTCTTCCTGGAGAAGTTTTCCGGGCTCGGGCTCACCTTCATCGGCATGAACCTCCTCAGTCTGGCCATGATTCTGGTCTACATGGGTGCGGCGGGCAAGAGCGCCATGTTTCCCCTTCACATCTGGCTGCCCGACGCGATGGAGGGCCCCACGCCCGTCTCCGCGCTGATTCACGCGGCAACCATGGTGGTGGCGGGCGTGTATCTCGTGGCGCGGCTTTTTCCGGCTTTCGCCTTCAGCGGCACGGCCCTTCTGGTGGTGGCTTGTGTCGGTGCCTTCACCAGCCTTTTCGCGGCGGTCATCGGCATGACCCAGGACGACATCAAACGGGTACTGGCCTTCTCGACTTTGAGCCAACTGGGCTACATGATGCTCGCCCTCGGGGTGAGTTCGTCGGAACACACGCTGGGCTATACCGCGAGCATGTTTCACCTTTTCACCCATGCCTTCTTCAAGGCCCTGCTTTTCCTCGGCGCGGGTTCGGTGATTCACGCGGTCCACACGAACTCGATCTGGGAGATGGGCGGTCTGGCGAAGAAGATGCCGATTACCCACATCACTTTCCTTATTGCCACCCTCGCTATCAGCGGCATCTGGCCCTTTGCCGGCTTCTTCTCGAAAGATGAGATCCTCGCCTCGGCGCTGGCCGGGGGGCACTATGTAATTTTCGGCGTGGCCATGCTCGTGGCCGGGCTCACCGCGTTCTACATGTTTCGTATCTACTTTGTCACCTTCTGGGGCAAAGGGCGTGGCGATGGCGCTGGACACGCCCATGAGGCGCCCGCGCTCATGTGGATGCCCATGGCCTTCCTGGCGGTGCTTTCCAGCGTCACGGGTTTCATTCCCATGGGTGAATATGTGAGCCTGGGCGCCCATGAGGCCCACCACGGGATCAACCTGGCGATTGCGGTGCCCGCGACGGTGGCGGCGCTTCTGGGTATCTCGGTCGCGGCCTTCCTTTACCTGGGCGATGGCGCTCGCGCCCGCGCAGCGGCCAATGGCCTGGGCGTCGTCTACCGCACGGTGAAGCAGAAGTTCTACTTTGATGAACTCTATCTCTTTGTCACGCACCGGATAATTTTTCGCAATATCGCCCGCCCCATCGCCTGGTTCGACAAGCGCGTGGTGGATGGCGGGGTGGATGCCAGCGGCTGGCTCACGCGCCAGGGTGGCTGGCTGCTGAGTCGCACGCAGACGGGTCAAGTCCAGACCTATGGCCTGTGGTTTACCGGCGGCGTGGCCTTTTTGATGTTGATGCTGTGGTGCGCGCTGGCCTAGCGCGTGTCCAATTGTCGTAGGAGAGTAAGGAACTAACATGGGTCTTCTCAGTTGGCTCATAGCCGTGCCGTTCCTGACCATGGTCGCGGTACTGTTCGTGCCGGATCGGCACTGGCGCGCGATCCGGTGGATCTCCCTCGCCGGCACGGGGCTGGGCCTGGTGCTGACCGCGGTCGTGACGTGGCGCTACTGGGTGGAATCCCGGGCGGACGTGGAAGGCTTCCGCACCGCCACGCAGACGACGCTCTATCTGGTGGAGCGCTTCACCTGGTTTGAACCGCTCGGCATTCAGTATTACCTGGGCATCGACGGGATTTCCGTAAGCATGGTCATTCTCACCGCGCTCATCATCTTTTGCGGCGTGCTGGCCAGTTGGAATGTGGAAACGCGCACGAAGGAATTCTTCGCCCTGCTCCTCCTGCTGGTGGCGGGCGTCTTCGGCGTATTCCTCACCTACGATCTTTTCCTGTTCTTCATGTTCTACGAGCTCGCCGTGCTGCCCATGTACCTCCTGATTGGCATCTGGGGCACGGGGCCCAAAGAGTACGCGGCCATGAAGCTCACCATCATGCTGCTGGCGGGGAGCGCCTTTGTGCTCGTGGGGATGCTGGCCCTCTTCCACGAGTCGGGCCTCCACACCTTCGACCTGCAGCGGCTCGCCACGGTGGATTATTCCGATCGCTTCCAGTGGTGGTTCTTCCCCATGATTTTCGTGGGCTTCGGCGTGCTCGGCGCGCTGTTTCCCTTCCACACGTGGTCGCCCGACGGCCACAGTTCCGCGCCCACGGCCGTATCGATGCTCCACGCGGGCGTGCTGATGAAACTGGGCGGCTACGGCGCCCTGCGCATCGCCGTCTACCTCCTGCCGGAAGGCGCGAAGGACTGGGGCCTCTTCTTCATGGGCCTCACCACGATCAACATTCTCTACGGCTCTTTCGGCGCGGTGATGCAGAAGGACCTGAAGTATTTCACGGCCTACTCCTCCGTGAGTCACTGCGGTTTCGTGCTCTTCGGCGTGGCCACCTTGAACCTGATGGGCTTCAAGGGCGCCGTGCTCCAGATGTTCAGCCACGGCATCATGACGGGTCTCTTCTTCGGCCTCATCGGCATGGTTTACGGGCGCACCCACACCCGCGTGATCCCGGACATGGGCGGCCTGGCCAAAGTAATGCCCTGGCTGGCGACCTGCTTCTACATCGCGGGTCTGGCGAGCCTCGGTTTGCCGGGTCTGGCGGGATTCGTGGCGGAGACCCACGTGTTCCTTGGTGGTTTCTTCGGCAACCCCTGGTCCAGCACCATCGCCACCCGGGTGCTCACGGTCATCACCACCCTGTCCATCGTGGTGACGGCGGTGTACGTGCTGCGCGGCCTGGCCATGGCCTTCCAGGGCCCGATCAAAGATCCCCACTTTGAAGAGCTTACCGACGCCACAATAACTGAAAAGTTTGCGACGGGAATTCTGGTGGCCACGCTCCTCGTGGCGGGCCTTTTCCCGTGGCTGATGATAGACCTTATTGAACCTTCTCTCTACCCCTTCATCAATCGCCTTCAGGATGTCGCCTCGGCGGGCCTGATGGGCGGATCGTAAAGGTGATCGGCTACGCCATGATTATCGCCACTCCAGAACTGATTGTGATTGCGACCGCCTTCGCCATCCTGGTCAGTGACCTGTTCATGACCGAGAACAGCCGCCGCGCCCTCGCGCCGATGGCCGCCATCGGCCTCGCCCTGGGCCTGGTGGTGACGGCGCTTTTTGTGCCCGCGTCGGGCGAACTGCTGGGCGGGCGCTTCGTGATGGATCCCGTGGCCTGGTGGTTCAAGATTCTATTCATGCTTTCGGGCCTCATCGCCGTGGTCCTGTCCATGGACACGTTGGATGGCCGTGCGCGTGTTCGGCACCGGGGGATGGGCTTCCGGGGCGAGTACTACGCGATTCTCCTTTCCAGCATTATCGGGATGATGCTCATCGTGTCCTCCCGCGAACTGGCGACCCTCTTCGTCAGCCTCGAAATCGCCACTCTGCCCCTCTTCGTGCTGGCCGCGTGGCGTCGCGACGACCCGAAGTCCGGAGAAGCGGGCCTGAAATATGTCATCCTCGGTTCCCTCGCCTCGGCTTTCATTGTCTATGGCTTCGGCATCCTCTACGGTCTCGCGGGCAGCACCCGCCTCGATGTAATCGCCGCCGCCGTCTCGGGGAAGTACACGCCCGCCTTCCTGCTGGCCGTGGGCCTCGTGCTCGCGGGCACGGGCTTCAAGCTGACCGTGGTGCCCTTCCACCTCTGGGCCGCCGACGTCTACCAGGGCGCGCCCACGATCGTCACGGCCTGGCTGTCCGTCGCGTCGAAAGCGGCGGGCCTCGCCTTTGCCTTCCAGATACTCTTCGGCCTTTTCGGCGCCTGGGTGTCCCAATGGGGCGCGATGATTGCCCTCCTGGCCGCGCTCACCATGACCCTCGGCAATCTCGTCGCCATCGTGCAGCAGGACATCAAGCGCTTCATGGCCTTCAGCGCCATTTCCCAGGCAGGCTACTTCCTGCTTGGCTTCCTCGGACAGGGAAGCGAGGGCGTGCCCGCCATGCTCTACTACCTCATCGTCTACGCCGTGAGCAATCTCGCCGTCTTCGCGTGCATCGTCTGGTTTGAGAACGAAACCGGCAAAGAAAACATCGACGACTATCGCGGACTCTCCCTCACCAATCCCCTCATGGCCCTTGGCATGATGGTCGCCCTCTTCAGCCTCGCGGGGATTCCGCCCCTCTCCGGATTCGTGGGGAAATTCTTCCTCTTCAGCATCGCCTCCAAAGCGGGTTACCACTGGCTCGTCGCCCTGGCCGCCGTCAACTCCACCATCTCGCTCTACTACTACCTGCGCGTCGTCCGCCAGATGTACATCGAGCCCGCCGACGGCGAAGTACCCGTGCCGCGCCGCTCGCCCATCATCGGCACCACCCTGGCCCTCCTCGCCATCGCCATCATCGCCCTTGGCGTCATCCCCACGGTCTACGAGCGCATCCACGCCACCACCATCGCCTGGCTGCCGACCCTGCCCATCTTGTAGCCCAGAGGTCTCAGGGGCTTTTCGCTGCATGCTCATAGGCCCCGATGTCTATGCCTTGGCCCAGGGGAGAAGCATCCTATGCGTTGTGAAAGTCCAGGAAGCCATCGAGCAGTTCCTTAAAGCTCGCAGGTCCGTACTTCTCGAAGCTCGCCTGATCTACGAATACGAACCCATACACAACGTCCTGTTGGGCGCGATTAATGTCTTCGCACCACTGGCGGAGCCGGGCCATCTTGTTCGGCACGTCTTCGTCGACCAAGCCCTTGGTTTCGACGATGATTACCCGACCGTCCTTGAGCTTCACGATAAAGTCGGGGTGGTAGTTGGACAGGTCGCCGTCGGCTTTTACATAGTCAAGTTTGAAGTTGATAGCCAGATAGTTCTTCGCGAAGGATACCACGTCGTCGCAGGCGTCCAGAAAGGCGGCGAATTCGAGTTCGAAATGGCTGTCGCCAATGATGCGGTTAAAGGGGCTCTTCTTCGGCATCAGGAAGCCCTGTTCCTTCGCGACGAAGGGTCGTGTCTCACGGAGCTTGATGTAGTCGCGGATTTCGGCATCGCCGCGCTCCTGGACCGTGAGTTCGTTGATGCCTTTCTTGAATGAATCGAAGATGGTCTTGGTCGCGGCGAGTTCGGAGAGGTTGCGCAGCGTATTCGGATGCTCCAGATCGACCGACTTCCCAAAGAGTTCATCCTGGACGAAGCCTTTCATCTTGCCGTAGAGCACGTCATAGCCGCTGAATAGTTTCAAATCCTTCATGATGGCCCGGGCGAAGTAGCCGATGACGCTGCGGTAATCGGCGATGCCCGCCGCGTCCAACACGGTTGTGTGGGTGATCTCGCCCGTGGTGATGTCCTTGAAGACGATTTCGCGCTGCTCTTCTTCGGTGAACTCGTGATACGCAACGGTCTGATGCCCCAGCCGTCCGATATCGAGGTGACTGAGGTTCTTGTATTCGCGATACATACGGGGGGAGAGCACGGGGATGGCGATATCGAGGACGTCCAGATTTTTCTTTTCGTTCTCCCGCTCCACCTCCACCATGAGCGGCGTCTTGGCGGCCGTGCCCTCGCCCATGGCCTTGCGCTCCAGCTCCACGCCTTCCGCCTGGATGGACTCCACGAAGTCGATGAAGGCGTCGGTGCCGATGACGCTCACGTACTCCGTGACATTGCCCGCGTACATCTTGCGCAGGCCCCGACCCAGGGTTTGCTCCGGCAGGATGTTGCTCTTGGCGGAATAGGCCCGCAACCCAACGATGGTGGTTACATTGCGCACGTCCCAGCCTTCTTTCAGCATCATGACGGAGACAATCGCCTTGCAGGGGCTGTCGCCCCGATCAATCTCGTTGGACTGTTTCCGCAGCAGTTCCAGCTCTTCCTTCGCCTTGCCGGAGGACGACTCGGAGATCTCGCCGTTGTTCTTCGTGTGGATCACCAGCACCGCACCCTCTTCGCCCAGTTCCGGGCAAGTCTTGCGCAAGTACTCCGCAACGTCATCACAATTGCGTGTGTCGTCCGTCATGACGAAGAGCACGGCCTTTTTGCTTACTTTGGCGTGCTCCAGGCTGGCCTTGCGCCACTCCACCACGCCCAAATCCAGATAGTCCGCGTAGCGCTCGGTAAACTTCACGCTCTGGCGCTCGGACAGCTTCGCGCGGCTCGCCGCATCGGGAACGACCGGGTGCTTCACCACGTTCTGCTTGATCGCCTCCACCAGCGGATAGTCCGAAATAGTCTGCACGAAAATCGCGCCATTGTTGTGCCGGGGCGTCGCCGTCACGTCGAGTTGGAGCGAGAGCGCGCCGTCCTTCTGTAACAGCCGATTGTGGATGTCCTGAATCGACTTGAACCACGCCATCTTCGGATCGTGGATGTGGTGGGCCTCGTCGTTCAGCACCATCAGCTCGTCGATGTCGCGCACGATCATCCCCAGGTCCACTTTGGAGTCCGTCGTCGCGCCCGTGGGGCGCTTGCCGAGGAAATAGTCCATCGTGTCGTAGTCATCGGGCGAAGGGGGGATGTCCTCGCCCGTATAGACCCGGTGGATGTTCGTCAGGAAGATATTGCCCGTGTGCTGGGTGACCCGTACCTCGTCCTGCACGTGGAGGGTCAACTGGAAGTCGTTCCGCCAGTCGCGACCGTCCACGCCGTTGTCCGGGATGACCGGATCCTCCCAGAAGATGCGCAGGCCCTGAAAATCCTTGTAAATGCGGTCCAGCACGATGATATTCGGCGCGATGACGAGAAAATTGCGCGCCAGGTCCGAGTCGGGCTCATATAGTTTATGAAAGAAGCTCCAGGCCAGCGCCAGGCTCATCACCTTCGTCTTGCCGCTGCCCGTGGCCATTTTGATCACAAAGCGCCGCCACGTCTCGTCGAACATGCCGCCGGAAACCAGTCCGCTGCCGTCGAAGCGCATGAGGTCGTGCTTGTCCTGCGCGCCCACCACGTCGTGGAGATAGATGACGGTCTCCAAGGCTTCCCGCTGAGCAAAGTAGTACTCGAATTCCTCCATGGCGCCATAGGCCCGCTCCAGCAAGTGGGGCGTCTCAAACCACCACGTCAGCAGGCTCCGGCTCGTCTCCGCCGCGCCCGCGTAGCCGCCATCACGCCACTCCTTCACCTTCCGGCGCAATTGCGGCACCAGCGGCGGCATGAGCTTTTCCATGCTGGATTCGCGCAGTGCCTCATCGGCGGGAAACCAGCGGACAGAAGGGTCCAGGATAACGTGGGGGGATTCGGGGAATAGGGGATGGAGTGCCATTTATACGTGCCCTCAAAAGCGCCAGTTTTCGCGTTCCATGAACCCTTCGAGATCGGTACATTCAACCTCAAAGTGTTCACAGACGTTGGGGATCTTAGCTGCATTGGGCGTATGCCTTTCCAACGTCACCACACAGCCATTCTCGACGCATTTTGCACGCGCAATTACAAACGGGTCGGCCACGGCCTTCCCTTGAAGGCGCTCCTTGCTTCGGATCATCGCTTGAAAGTGCTGGACCTTGAATATCTCCGCAACGACTTGGAGTTCTGCGGACGTTGGCATTGCAAATAATTCTCCGTTGAGTTTGCACCAATTCGACAGTTCATCGTCGCGCCCTATCAGTTCCTTGAGGGCTTCTCGCGTGGACGTTATCTGGCCGTTCGCCACGTAGTCGTCAAACTGCTGCCAGAGTGAAGGGAAGCGTCTCCGATAGTAGTGGCGGAAAAGATGAATCAGTGGGCTGCTGTCGAAGACATAGACGGTCACGTTGTTGCCCCACGCTTGAAGAGCCAATTCTCCATTCCAGGAACGTTCTTCGTACTGTCCCCAAGATAGTCGGCAGCTTGGTCAACCGAAATGCGCCCCTGATGGTAATTTCTAAAAACCGCCTCGACATACCGCACACCGAGATAAGTTCCTCTGGTAGGAAAGTGCAATCCACCGCTGGTTCCGCGCTTCTTGAGTTCCTTCGCCCATTGCTGGACCTTTGAATCGTAGTAGGCCGCGTCAATACGACCCTGATCGAGAAACCGCCGCAAGATAGTCTCACGGCTTACGCAGTAAAGTCCCGCCAAGGTTTCGAGGGTATTGTCATCGACAACCAACCCACGTGAACGTGCACGAAAGTCATCTGCCGGAACCAGGAATTCAGCCGCAAACCGATTGCAAAGCACCTCAATTCGCTTATTGTCTCCGGAGAGATGTTGGATATAGTCGTCATGCCGTGTATCCACTCCGCCCGTATGCATCAGCAGGTGGGCGAGTTCGTGGAAGAGGGTAAAGATCTGCCTTGTCTTTGGCTTGTTGTTGTTTACATAAATGATAGGAAATTCGGGGTCATAAAGACAGAAGCCGGATATAGGACAATCTTCCGCTGGACCCTTCTTCTTGCCGGTGGAATTAAAAGTGTCCTTGAAGACGAATACTCCGACCTCTTCCAAGATGTCCCGCCAGTATTTCATGGCATCGTCGGTACTACGCCATGCCAATTGCCGGTCAAGCGAAACGCCAAGATAGTCGCGTACTCGGGAGGCCATCTCGACTGCATTGATCGACGGGGAAAAGCGAAGATCCCGAATTATCTTTCGGTTCGCCGGATTGTTCTCGTCATACAGCTCGCCAAGATTAAGTTGGAGCACGCGCGCCTTGCGGAGAAGGAATCGAACTCGCGCGGGAATGCGGTCCAATTCGAATTCTGGCAACGTGCGGAAGGTTTGCTCAATCGTCTCCTCCGCCGGGGGCTCTGGAAAAAAGAAAAGCGCAAGTGGACGCTTATAAATATCATACGCCAGCTTCTCCAACTGAACATAGGTCGGATACGCCTCTCCGCGTTCCCATGACTCGACTAGCGCGACATCCTTCTTCATCCGCGCCGCCACATCTTCCAGGGACATATGCTGACACTCGCGTGCCCATCGCAACACATCGGGATTAAGGGGGATAGGTTCGGTCATGCGCGAGCCTCCTTACCTGATATCGTAACACTTTCGGCAACTTTCGTCGCAAGCGATCTCGCATTGCCGACCATGCCCTCGTAAATGCCTCGGACATTCCGTCCATAAGCGATGAAAGTTAACGAGGTTTGCTCGCTTGCGTTCGCTTCGCTCGCGCCTGAGCTACGATATGCTATCCCGTTGGGACTATTCGGCAGGACGAACAACCGCAAACTATCAAGATTCGTGTTCATTCGTGTCCATTCGTGGTTCTCTCTCTATCCTTCGCGGCCGACAACTCGCGCCGTAGATCCAACTCGTGCGCTTTCAAAGACTCGAGGTGCATCTGGCCCGCGTTGCCGAAATCTGGGGCCGATTCAAACTCCCGCAGAATCTCAGCAAGTTCGGCCAGTTGCTCCGCTATCTCCGAGGCCAATCGCGGGCCGTTGAAGTCGAATTTCATCTTGCTCATACCCGCACCTCCACTATCGTCATCGTGTCATTCCCGAAGATATCCACCACCTTCACCGCGATCTTCCTTCGGCCGGGCTGGCATTCGTGGGCCACGCTGGTCAGTTCCAGGCTGCGGTCTTTCTTCGTGCGGAAGCTCTGCCACTCGTTCTCGAAGATGTAGTCGCCCGTCCAGCGCTCTTCCCACTCGCCCGTGTCTTCGTTGGCCACGCGGACGATCTCGCGCTTGCTCTCGTAGTTGAAGTCCACCGCCCAGTAGTCGATCCAGTCGGTCCAGCTCTGGGTCAGTTGCTCCCGCGTGATGATGCCGTCCTTGTCCTTGTTGACCTTCACGATCTGGCCCTTTTCCACCACCACCTTGCTGCCCTTGGGCTTCAGGGCCGTCGCCGCTTCGTCCGTGGAGCCCTGGGAGTAGAACACGGAGAAATCGGTGAGCTGCACCGCCACCGCCTTCTTCTTCACGATGGGCTTCACCTCGATGAAGGACACATCGTGAAACACCACCTGGTTCTTCTCCACCGCCCGCTTGTCGAAGACCTCCGCGGGGATGTACTTCGGCGCGATATCGATGCCCTTGTTCCGCGCCTCGTCCAGCACGTTGGGGAAGAGCCCCATCTCGAATTCAAAGCCGAGGATATCGACCTTGGTGACGTGGCGCTTCCGACACTCGACGATGACCTCCTCCACGAAATTGCGCGCCACCGGCAAATTCACCGGCCCCACCACCACCATGCGCCCGGCCTTCTTCCCGTGGAAGGGGCCGCCGCCCTCCGCCTTCTGTGCGCGGTAGGCCTTCAGGATCAGTTCCAGGAAAGCCGCCTCCTTCTCCTCCAGTTGCCGCCGCTGCTCCGCCTCGCGCAGGTTCGGGTTCACGCCGATGTAGTGCTGGCGCTCGTAGCGGCCGAGGTTCAAGATCTCGAAGGCGCGGTAGCCCTTGCCCTCCGCCTTCAAGGCCCGCTGCACGCCGATCATCCGCTTCCGCGTTGTGTGGATGCCGAATTTTCCCAGATCACTCGCTATCCACCGACGCCCCAGCTTCTCCGCCACCGCCGCAGTCGTCCCGGAACCGCAGAAGAAATCGGCGACGAGATCGCCTTCGTTGGATGAGGCTTTGATGATGCGTTCGAGGAGAGCTTCGGGTTTTTGAGTGGGGTAGCGATGAGATTCTTTCGAACCACCAGCCAAATACTTTATATCGGTCCAAAGATCACTAAGGGGAACACCGGGCATTTCATCGAGAAACATTATTCGACAGCGCTTTATTGGATTGCCGTCTTTTCCAAGTTTTACTCTGCCATGGCTTTCTGGCACCTCTGTTTGTGGGGCATTCCAAAGTTTTTCCATGTTTTCCGGTGTAGAACGCCACCTGGCTTTTGTGCCGTGAAAATCATACTCAGCCATCTTGCCCTGAGGATCAAGCATGTTCTCGGCCTTGTAATATCTGCCCGACGGGAGAAGCCTCCATTCCGCCGTAATATACTCATCAGTGTAAGGAGTATATAGTGTATTAAGAGCTGCTCGCTCGCTTCTAGAGTAGAAGTATACCGTGTCCTTAACCCTACCGTATCTGCCCGTGGCATCATTATGCGAAGATGTCCTCAACCAAGTAACTTCACTCCGGAAATTCCCTCGCCCAAAAACTTCATCCATCGCAAGCCGAATTAGGGAATTTACACGTGTTTCA
The DNA here is from genome assembly GCA_016791475.1 of Candidatus Hydrogenedentota bacterium. Lineage (NCBI taxonomy): Bacteria > Pseudomonadati > Candidatus Hydrogenedentota > Candidatus Hydrogenedentota bacterium. The sequence goes on along the minus strand of JAEUWI010000024.1, from coordinate 20,717 downwards.
CAATGCACGTAGATACTTCCATCGTCCGCCATCAAATCCTTCATCAGCACCAGCCGCTCGTAAATCATCGCGATAAACGAATCAGCGCCTTTGCCCCACGTGTCGCGGTAGGCGATTTCTTCGAGGATGCTGGGCTTCTTGGTGAAGGTGTCGCCGCCGATCTCGATGTCCATGGAGAAATCGGCCCCCACGTCGAAGGGCGGGTCGATGTAGATGAGCTTGAGGCCGCCATGGTCTTCGATGTGCTGGCGCAGGGGGCCGTTTTTCAGGCTGGCGAGGATGAGCTTGTTGTCGCCCCAGATGAGCTTGTTGGTCCAGCCGGTAATCTGGCGGCCCCGCGCGTCGAAGAGGTCCATCTGGGGGGCCGTGTCTTCCGGTTTCTCCGCCCGGGGCTCGTCCACGTGCTCGATGACCTGGAAGGGGAGAACGATGTTGCAGACCTCGTTGGTCTTGCCGTTCCACACCAGCTCCACCTCGCGCTTGTCGTCGAAGAGCAGGAAGCGGTACTTCTCCGGCAGGGGCTTGTCCGCCTCAATAAAGCGGATGACTTCCTGTTGCTCCTGTTCCGTCAGCCTGGGCATGAATCTCCCCTTCCGCGTGCAATGCTACCGCCGTGACTTGTTTGTGGGTTCCGGGCGCTATTATGGCCCATTTGATGGGGGAGCTTCCACGCCCCGCGCGCCGCCGTAGTAGCGGACAAGGTTTCGTGCTTCGATGACGTTCATGTGAGTGCCCTTTCTTTTGTAGTTCGCCGCAGTCACTTCCAAGCCAGTCGGGCAAGGAATGTGGCATCCGCCGTTGGCGTACCTCCGGCCCGTCCCGGTTGTGAATCACAGGCGGGACGCCTGTGCCACATGCTCCGTTCTGACTCTTGAGATTCTATTGTCAGTGATTGATTGCAATTTCTTCGGACCCTAATCTGGCGCTATGGCCGCCACTTCCGCCTCGACCATGGCCACCAGCTCCTCATAGCCCATCCCGAGTCGGCCTGCCTCCACCACGAGGCTTCGGATGAGGGGGGCCAGACGCCGCCGCTGCTCCTCGCTGGTATAGGCCGTGCGGCGTGCGGCGATGAAGGTGCCCCGGCCCCGTTGGGTCTGGAACACGCCCTCCATCTCCAGTTGCTGGTACACCCGCGCGACCGTGGTGGGGTTGAGCTTGAGCTCCGCCGCCAGGGCGCGCACGGAGGGGATCTTCGTGCCGGGTTCCAGCGTGCCGCTGATCACCTGGTACTTGATCTGCTCCAGCATCTGGGCCGAAATGGGGATGCCCGCGTTATGGTCGATCTTGAGGTAAATGGCATGTGCTCCAAGTGTACACAAACAAATCATACACTGTGTACGGAAATAACGCAAGAGAAACTATAGGGCGCCACGGCGCAGCCAACAGCCGCAACCAGGTTTTTCACCACGAAGATACGAAGGGCACGAAGAAGAGAGCGGGAAAGAAGCGTCACTACGACTACTCGTCATGGCTTGATACGGCAACAAGAGTGCGCACGGCTGGGAGCGCAGGCGTCCCCGCCTGCAACGCACCGAAGGTGGGTCTAATGCGCAGTGTGGTTATCTATATTAATCACGATCATCGTGAAGTACTATGTCTTTGGAGTTCATCCGGTTTGAGCGTACATTCTCGTTCGGACAGGAAATACTCTGAGCATTCTTTGCTTCTATGTGAGTCAGGGAGTTTCATCAAGATCAGGTCACCGCGCGTGATTGGTGTTCATTTTCAATCTTTGGCCCGGAGGGGCAGCGGAACTTAGTTCGCCGCGGCGAATGGAGCCTGAGCGGAACCCTGGGTTCTGGAATATCCATCACCTGAACCCCCCGGAGGGGGGTGACGGAGAGTTTTGCAAAGTAACGTATTCTCGCTACTGGGTGCGGCTCTTTGAACGTGTCCCCATCGTATGTAGTATTAATCCTTTTGCGTGGTCTCCGCCGCCCCCTTCGGGGCTGGAGTGGGATTCCAATCGAGATCCCAAGGTTCCGCTCGTACCTCGCTCCACCTTGGGCTAAGTTCCGCAGCCCCTCCGGGGCCAAAGCATTCGTCAAGCAAGTACTTTCAGATCGTTGCGGAGTTCGCCACGAAGGAGAATGTACGCTCAACCCTGATGAACCGTCTTTGGAATCAACCCATGCACCAACGGTGTATGATGCATGCGAGACGCCTGAGCTCCCAACGGTACCCGATCACTTTGCAGGGTCAGGATCACGTTGCAACGCTGAAATCACTTCAGACGGCCAAAATGTAACGCATGATCAAATCCTTGACACGGCAACGACTATCGACTTTTCGCGGCCTGAATAAAGCCTGCGTAAGATTGCGGTTTAACTCTTTCTCCCGAATTCAGTGAGCACAATAAAAAAAGCACCGGGAAGCGATGTGCTTCCCGGTGCGGGTACTTAAATGGTGGGCGGTAATGGGATCGAACCATCGACCTCCACGATGTCAACGTGGCGCTCTAACCAACTGAGCTAACCGCCCATTTCAGGGGCTTTCAGGGGCTGTTGAGCCCGCTCAAAGCGATGCGTAGTGTATCAAAGGGCCGTGGCCCGATTCAACCGGTTCAGGACTTTTTCCCGGTGACGTCGAAGTTGATGACCACGTCGTCGCTGATGACGTCGTCAAGCAGGCCGGTGTCGGTCATGCCCCAGGCGCTGCGGAGCACTTTGAACTCGGCCTTGGCCTTAATCTGGTCGCCTTCCAGCGTAATCTCGGCGGGGAAGGTGAGGGGGTAGGCGACGCCGCGCAGGTTGAGGTCGCCGGTGACATCATAGCCTTTGTCGGTTTTGGCGATGGACTTGGAAGTGAAAGTGGCTTCGGGGAACTTGGCGATGTTGAACCAGACTTCGTTCTTGAGGGTCTCGGTGAGGAGGCTGGCGACGCTGAAGAGGCTTTCCATCTTGATGGTGAGGTTGATCTTGGCGGACTCGATGGTGCCGTCGGTCAGTTCGACGGTGCCGGCGTAGTCGTCCCAGCCGCCCTCTTTGTGGCCGGTCACTTTGTAGCCGATGAAGCCGATGTAGTTGTCATCGCTGGGGGCGATGGTGAAGGTGACGGGGGCGCCGGCAGCGGCCTGGGGGGCGGGGGCGGCTTCGGGGGCGGGGGCGGCTTCGGGAGCTGGCGCGGCTTCGGGAGCCGGAGCGGCTTCGGGCGCTGGAGCGGCTTCGGGCGCTGGAGCGGCTTCGGGCGCTGGCGCGGCTTCAGGCGCGGGGGCCGGGGTCGCCGCAGGGGCACCGCCCTGCGTGGCGGAGGGGATGTCCGCGCTGGGCTCGTTGTCGCAGCCGGGGAGTACGGCGACCGCCGCGATGAGGGCGAGGGTGAGCATGCTACTGATGGATTTCATGGTCGTTTCTCCGTTCCCGGGCGCAGTTGTTGAGCCCTTGGGACTCTGGTTTGTTGGGGATGGGCCCTGCCGTGCAGGAGGTTGCCCCCGCAGGGGGCCGGGCTCAAGAATTTCTTGATGGCCCGCCGGGCCGCGCGCGTGGGCGGCCCGGTGGGCTCGATTTAGTGTGTTCAGGCTTTGGCGGGTTCTTCGACGACTTCGATCGCCTTGACTTCGGTGTCGTAGTCGATGGCGGAGGGGGCTTCGAAGTCGAAGGTGGACCATGCGGGATCGATGTCCACGGTCACGCCTTCCTTGATCGCCTTGAGGGCGGCCAGGGAGACGATGGTGGCGCCGAGGCCGACCATTTCGTTCGTGCGCGGACGGGTCTTGCTCTTGATGCACTGGGCGAAGGCGCGGAACTGGTGCACGTCGGCCGTGGTCTCGGAGCCTTCGGCGGCGAACTTGGTGCCGACGAGCGCGTCGTTGCCTTCGAGGCGGCTCTTGGAGTGGGTCACCTTGTAGGCTTCGGCTTCTTCCTTGGACATGTTCTTCACGGCTTCCGCGATGGCGGCCGCTTCTTCGAGCGCCTTGGCCTTCTCTTCGTCGGTGAGCTTCTTGGCCCAGGGCTCCTGGGTGAAGTAGCAGCCGGAGGCTTCGGTCAGTTCGACCGCGCCCTTGTCGCCCATGAAGGTTTCGGAAGCGCCCTTCTTGGCGTTGGCCAGGATGCTGGAGTAGAAGCAGCGGATGGTGTAGGGCTTGTTGATCTCGCGGATATTCTGATAATCGTTGCGACCGTCGATGCTGATGAAGTTGCCGTTGCTGCGGCCCACTTCGTAGTCATAGATGACGGAGATGTTGTCGGCGCAGGTGCGGCCGTCGCGCCAGTAGTCGATGCCGCCGGAGGCGTAGACTTTCTTGGGCAGGGTGCCGGCGAACCAGTTGGCCACGTCGACGGAGTGGGTGAGGAGCTCGGTGCACAGGCCGCCGGAAAGCTCATCGTAGATGCGCCAGTTCAGGTGGTGTTCGATGTCGGTCTTGATGAACAGCTTTTCCTGGTCGTTGAACACGTAGTCGTTGTTCACCACGCGGCGACCGGCGTTGTTGCGGTGCCACTGCATTTCCATGTGGTTGATACGGCCGAGCCAATCCTCTTCGCGGAAGCGCTTCATGGCCAGATTGTAGTTCGGGTTGTAGCGGCGCTGGTGGCCCACCTGAACGAAGAGGCCCTTCTCGTTGGCCTTCTTTACGATGTCGCGGGCGTGCTCGATTTCGTAGCACATGGTCTTTTCGCAGAAGACATAGAGGCCCTTGTCGAGGGCGTACATCGTGGGTTCGTAGTGTTGCGTCAGGCCGGTGGCGATGATGACCGCGTCAAGCTGTTCCTTGTCGATCATCTCTTTGTAGTCGTAGTAGGCGGTCGGCTTGGTGACGGCTTTCAGCTTTTCGATCTGCTCCGGCGTCGGCTTGGAACCATCGGGTACCGTCACCTGGGCGTTGGCGATCCAGGCATTGAGCACGCCGCCCTTCTGGTGGGGAAGGTAGCAATCGGCCACGGCCACTACTTCGATGTCTTCAGTGCCCCAGATGCCGTCCTTCAGGTGGAAGTTGCCCTGGCCGCCGGTGCCGATGCAGCCCACGCGAACCGCGCCGGCGTTCTTGGCATAGGAAAGCGGATTGTAACCCGCCGCGACTGCAAATCCCGCCGTCGCGCCCGCCGCTTTCATGAAATTACGCCGTGTAACTTCGTTCATGACTTCTCCTTTTTAATGCTGGATATGAATCCGCAAAGGTTTGGGCTTGCCCGCGGTGCTTCCGCTCTCGCGGAGGCTCCCGGCGGACGGACCGGGGCGATGTGCCGCAGCCGCTTATCCGATGATCATTAACGTGGTCTTTTGCGAAACCGCACCCGGCCCCTGGGGAAGGAGAGGGGGGCCTGTTTCGATATTTCGGTTTCTTGCGAAGCCCGGGGTCATAGTTTTTCCCCAAGCTTTACGTCGTTCCTTAAACTTCAACACCTTATTATACGAGGCGGCGCAAGGCCCTGTCCAGTTAATCTAACGCGATGTAAACACAACGCTTTTTCAGGGCGCGGCGCTCCGCGTCTGTGCATGCTCACTTCTATAACGATTCAGCGGCGATGTTGTCAGATCGACCGAATTTGCACCGGTTTGGACCTGTTTGATCCATGAACGGTTGCAAAAAAACGGGCGCCCGACCTCGCTGGCCGGGCGCCCCTATCGACGGAGGAAAAGGCGATTTCAGTTCAGCGGCGCGCGCATGAATTCGCAGCGTCGGTTCTGGGCCCAGGCGGCCTCGCTCTGACCGGGGACCGCCGGAGCTTCCTCGCCGTAACTGATCGTCACGAGGCGATCCCCCGGCACGCCGAGCTGGCGCAGGTGATTGCGCACGCTCTGTGCGCGTTTTTCGCCGAGCGCGAGGTTGTACTCCTGCGTGCCGCGCTCGTCGCAGTGGCCCGCAATCTGAACAATCACATTCGGCACTTCCTGGATGAGCTCCGCATTGTGGTCGAGGGTCATCGTGGTGGGCACGGTGAGCGCCGCGCTGTCGAAATCGAAGTAGACGGGCTTCAGTCCTTCGGCGGTGCCGAACTGGCACACGTCCACGTTGGGTAACGCTTCCATGTCCCGGTGTGTCGTGTTGTCGCCGAGTTTCTCGGGCTTGCCTTTGTCTTTGCCGCCGTGACAGCCGGAGGCCGCGAACGTCAGCGCGATCAGGGCCAGGGCGGACAAAGACACGCTAATAGATTGTTGCATGGGTAAAACTCTCCCTGTTTCAGGTTCTGTTTGGTTGGGGATCAGGCGTCGGGGAGTCCGGAGGGGGATCGCGCTTGGACCAATTCGGCGCCTGAATGCGGCCGTATCGCGTGCCCATCACCCCCGGTCTTGTGCTCCATCAACGCACACGAGCATATATACCTGCGACAGGGAAAGAGTTTCAGGGGCTGACGCACATAAGTGAAAAAAAGGCCACCACGGGTGCTTCCCCTGAGTGCGGTGGTTGCGCCGAAAGTCTGGTTGCTCTTTACAACGGCTGGGGCGAAGTTTTGGCAGGTAAAAGTGAATCTGACCGATCTGACCGATCTGACCGATCTGACCGATCAGACCGATCGATCAGATACGTCAGATCGGTCCGATCCGTCTGATCGCCCACGCTCCCACTCAATCCGGAAAGTTAAACTTCGCCGCTTTCGGCTTCCCGTCCACAAGGTCCACTTTGATCGCCTTTACTTCAGGGTGCTTCTCGCACCAGGCCCGCACTTCGTCTTCATTGAAGATCATGAGGGTCTTGCTGAGCACCTCGCCCCAGGCGCCGCTCGGCGTGATGATCATCGTGCCGAGGGTCTCCGCCACAGGATCGCCGGTGCGCGGGTCGAAGATGTGGCTGAAGCGCTTGCCGTCTTTTTCGAACACCCGCCCTTCGCCGGAAGAGGTGGTGAAGGCTTCATCCCGGATGGTCACTTTGTCAATGAAGTTCTCCCCATCCGGATAGGGCTTGTCGATTACAATGGTCCAGCCCTCCGTGCCGGGGGGAGCGCCGATGGCCACGTAGGAGCTGTCACCGCCACTGAGCAGGGCGCTTTCGATGCCGGCCGCCTTGATCATGGGCGCCACCACGTCGAGGGCATAGCCTTTGCCTATGCCGCCGAAGTCGAGGCGCACACCCGGCTGGGTGAACTGTACCATCCGTTTATCGTAGTCCACCTTGACCTTGTCGAAACCCACATTCTGGAGGGTGGCCTGGATTTCCTCCTGGCTCGGGAAATGTTGCTCTTTCCGGTAAACGCCCCAGAGCTTCAAGAGCGGGCCGACGGTCACGTCGAACACGCCGCCCGTCTCTTTATACGCATCCTCCGAAATCCTCAGGAGCTCCAGCAGATCCGGATGGACCTCCACCGGCTCCGTGGCGGCCAGCCTGTTTACTTTGGCCGTGAAGCTGTCCACTTTCCAGTCGCTGATGCGGCGCTCCAGTTCGTCGATGCGATCCAGGGCCGCCATGCCGATATCCGCCAGACTCGTGGCGCTGAATTTATCCGCCGGAGCATAGAGGGTGATCTCGAATTGCGTGGCCATGAGATTGCGGGTGACCACCTGCTTCAGCATCTCTGTCTTCTCTTCCGCGGCATGGGCGGGCGGGAATAGAAGGGCCGCGGCCTCCTCTTTCGGGGCGAGGTTCTTCTTCAGGTCGGCCCAGTTGTCCTTGAGGCCCAGGAAGGCCGCGCCGCACATGACCACCACGGCGGTAGTCAGGGTGACATTCCAGAAGAGGCGCTTGCCGCCCCGAGGCATGGCTTCGCCCATGTAGGACGGGGAATTGAGCAGAATGATGAAGCCCACGATGGCCACGGGCATGAGCGGGGCGGCCAGGGTGGACGCGGTGACGGCGGCGTACCACGGGAAGGGATAGAGCACGCCGAGGACGCCGACGGCGGGCAGCAGGGTGAACCACATCTTGGGTTTGCCCTTGTACTCATAGCCGAAGAGTTCGCACCCGATGAATCCGCTCGCGAGCATGTGAGTGATGATGGTGGAGAAGCCGATGGCGAACATGCCGAGGCCGATCAGCAGGAGGGAGAGCAGCTTGCCGAGGGTGCCCTCAAGCACGGGGAGAATGGCGCGAATGTCCCGGAGGAGCGTGCCGGTGGCGCCGGGTTCCGGGCCGATGGTATTGGCCACGGCGATAATCATGAAGGAGGTGGCGAAAAGGAACGGAATCATCATACCGCTGACGAGATCGAAGTAGGCCAGCTCCTTGTGGGCCTTGCCCCAGTTCTTTTTCAGAAGGGAATAGGGGTAGAGGAAGACCATGTTGATGCCCACGGCGGCCGCGATACCCCCCACAACGGGCTTGACGGCTTCGGGCGGAACTGTGCCCGCCATCAAAGAACTGAAGAAACTGATGCCGGTCACCCCGAGGAAGAGTTCTTTCCAGTTGATGGGCGTGCTGAAGGCCACCAACGCAAAGGCGATGACGATACCCCACACGAGCACCTTTACGAATAGCTCATAGACCTTGAGTCCCTTGGCTCCCTGGTCATAGAGCCGCACCACGAAGCAGGCCGCCGCCAGTACGGTGATGCCGATGAAGCCGCGGCCGACGTTGCTGGAAAGATCCACGCCCACACCGTTGGCCAGTTCGACCACCCCATTGGCGGTGAGAGAATACTGGGGAATGTGCCACAGCACCGTCGCCACCAGCGCCGCAACGCCCCAGGCCAGGGCCATGGCCGGGTGGAGCCGGTCCCAGAAGACGCCATAGGGCTTTTCACCGGTCTGGCACGTCTGCTTGGCCACCGCGGCCAGGACGCACAGTCCCAGAAAAATGGCCAGGGGTTGCACCCAGAGCAGTTGATAACCCATAAGCGAGCCCATGAGCACGCACGAGGCGATCGTGCCCCCGCCCAGGGTCATGGCGCTCTGCATGTACCCCGGTCCGCTCAGCTTGAGGTAACCCTTTACCCGCGAGAGGAGCGGCTTGCCCGCAAGATCGGTTAAGTACTCGTTTTCATTCATGAGACGGTGTCCTTCCGAGGTTCGCGCGAAAGCGCGCAACGCTCCTGCCTGCTGGAGTTAACGTTTTAGAACAGAGTCTAGCATGGGAAAGTTGATAGTTGACAGTTGACAGTTGACAGTTGATAGTTGACAGTTGATAGTTGACAGTTGATAGTTGATAGTTGAATTCAGGTATCCACATACGACCCATAAGACCCACACGACCCACAGGCTCCCGTCAGCTTCAGGTCCACTGTCAACTGTTTTCCGTTGGCGAGCCATCCGTGATACCATAGCACCCAAACTGCGCGGTGCAGCCCGGCCCGGCCGGAGGAATAAAGGAAGTAGTGGTTTGAAACGAGCGAATATGGCCCGGCTGATCGATCATACCCAGCTTCGGGCCTTTGCAACGGAAGTCGATATCCGCGAATTGTGCGACGAGGCCCTGGCCTGCAATTTTGCCACGGTGGCGGTGAATCCGGCCTGGACCTCCTTCTGCGCGAAGAAGCTGGCGGGCAGCCGGGTTGGCGTTTCCACGTGCATCGCTTTTCCCCTCGGGGCGTCGACCGCCCAGATGAAGGTGGAGGAGGCGAAGGACGCGGTGCGCAACGGCGCCAACGAAATCGACATGGTCATCAATATCGGTGCGCTGAAGTCAGGCTACCCTACTTTTGTCGAGCGGGAGATTGCCGCGGTGGTCAAGGCCATCAAGGGCGTACCCGTCAAGGTCATTCTGGAGACCAGCTACCTCACGCGCGACGAAAAGATCGCCGTCTGCGAGATGAGCAAGCGCGCCGGTGCGGCCTTCGTAAAGACCTCCACGGGCTTCGGACACGGCGGGGCAACGCCGGAAGACGTGGCGCTGATGAAGTCCGTCGTGGGCGATGCACTGGGCGTGAAGGCGGCGGGCGGGATTCGGACCTATGGCGAAGCAATTGCCATGCTGAAGGCCGGCGCATCGCGCATCGGCACCAGTGCGGGCATCGAGATTCTGGAAGAAATTCCGTCCTGAGGGATACATCCGGCGCGTGCGCGGAGACGCGCCGCCTGAACGAGGCGATTTTCATGGATGAAACGATGCGGGCGGGCCTCTCGGGCAAGCGTGTGCTGGTGCTGGGCGGACTCGGCTTCATCGGGAGCAACCTTGCGCTGACGTGTCTCTCTCTCGGGGCCGAAGTCACCGTGTACGACTCCCTGCTGGAGCACGGCGGCGGCAATCCGCTCAATCTGGGTGCGCACCTGCGGACGATCCGCGTGGTCCACAACGATATCCGCGACTACAACCTCGTCAACCGTGAAGTGCGGGGTCAGGATTTTATTTTCAACTGCGCGGGGCACACTTCCCACAGTTATTCGCTCAAAGATCCCTTCCTCGACATCGCCATCAACTGCAAGGGCACGATGAACGTGTTGGAGTCGGTGCGCCAGGACAATCCCACCGCGCGGGTGGTCTATATCGGCACCAGCACCCAGTGCGGCGCCATGCTCCACGCCCCGATAGACGAGATGCACCCGGAATTTCCCCTGGACATCTACTCGGCCAACAAGAGCGTGGCCGAGAAATATCACCTCATCTACCACGGTGTGCACGGGCTCCGGACTACGGTCGTGCGTCTCGCCAATATTTATGGGCCCCGTGCCAATATCAAGAGCAGCGACGCGGGCGTGCTCAACTTCTTCATCGGACTCGCGTTGCAAGGCCGCCATCTCACGATTTACGGCGACGGCGTCCAGAAGCGCAACGTGCTGTATGTGGACGACTGCGTGGAGGCGCTCCTGACCACGGCCCTGACGGAGTCGACCCTCGGGGAAGTCTATTTCGCGGCGGGCGACGGCGAATATTCCATCGTCGATTTCGCGCGAAAAGTCGTGGCGGTCGTCGGCAAGGGCGATGTCGATCAGGTACCCTGGCCAAAGGACTGGGCGGCCATGGACGTGGGCGACGTGTCGATCTCGAATACGCGTATTAAGTCGGCGATTCCCTGGGTGCCCCGAACAACACTGGAGGAGGGCCTTGGCCGCACGCGGGACTACTATCGGGAAAACCTGGACGCCTACCTCGGCGCGAAGTAGCGCGGTCTTCAGTATTGCATAACTTGATTGAATGCGTGACGCCGTTCATACTGAACGGTAGGATAGTATTGGATGATTGGAGCGGGTTTCCCCGCCCCGCCTCCATGGCAACGTGGGGTCGAGCATGCGATCTCCGCCAAGCGCAGAACGAAGGACCCGGGCCCGCACACGACGCGAGGCCCTAACAAAAGCCAATCCCCGATGGGGAGGGAACCCACTACATGTCAGACCTGCTACGTAAGAAATACCTGCTACAGCTCCTGCTGGCCCCCCTGTTGCTTTTCAGCGCAGCCGCGATAATCACCGGTTGCGGCGGAGAGGAGGAAGAGGCGCCGCCGGCGGAAGAAGTCGTGGCCGTTCCGTCCGATCGGCCCGCCGAGGTGGCCGAGCCCGCCAAGCCCGCCGGCCCGCCCATGGCCGAGACCGTACCGTCGACCCTTCCCGGCCTCGCCTTCATGCCGGCGGAAGCCCAGATTGCCGTGGCGCTGCCCGCCCTGCCGGGACTTCGCGATCGCATTGTGCCCCTGGTCAAGGCCCTGTCGGAGCCCGAACGGGACATCGACACGGAGCTCAAGCACCTCATGTACGACGCCGCGGACGAGGTCGGCGTTCAGGCCGATACCTACGAGGCCCTGGCGGCCGCGCTGGGTGTCGATCCCGCCGCGCCCGTGGCGGCTTTTGTGGACGTAAGCAAGACCGTTAAATCGGCTGCCGAGGCCAAGGCGAAATACGATGCCATGGAGGCCGAGCAGGCGGCAAAAGACGCCGCCGCGCCCGCCGAGCCCGGCGCTTCCCCGGAGGGCTCCGAACCCACCCCGGAAGAATCCGCGGACGAACCGGAATTTCAGCCCGACTTCTTTGAAAACGCCGACGAACCCGATTGGGTCGTGGTGCTTGGCGTGACGGATCCGGAGAAGGCCCGCACCGAGATCGAGCGCATCGCGGCGGCCGACGGCGAACTCGCTTCCCTCGCGGCGGGCACCGAAGACGTGGACGGCGTCAGCATCACCACGCGGGAAATCTGGGGCTACTTCACCACCGACAAGCAAATCGTCTTCGGCAGTCTCGATTTGCTCCGAGGCGCCGCGAAGCGTGTGAAAGACCCCGCCACGTTCCGCTACGGCACCGTAGCGTGCCCGCCCAAGGTTGCGGATGAGGCCGTGGCGCTGGTTTACGGTGGTCGCTTCCTGCCCATGTTCGAGACGGCGATACCCCTCCTGGGCCTTGACAGCGGCGCCGAGCCCCTCGTGGCCGCGCAGATGATCAAGTACAAATCCATGTTCACCGAAGGCGGCGACGACCCCATGGTGCTCACCGCATCCATCACGGACGGCGAAATCGAGCTCCTCTCCCGGATGGACAGCACCACCCATCCCGGGATGATGGAGAAAACGGGACAGCCCGCTCCGCTCCGTCTTGCGCGCTATCTTCCCGAGAACACCCTCGCCCTGATCAGCCTGCGCTTTACGGAAGAGTACAAGAAACAGCTCCTGGAAGAAGTCGTTCCGGTTCTCGGCGCCTCCAGCGACGCCAACGCGGCCGCCAGCGCCGGTATGGCCACGCAGGTCATCAGCCAGATCGGCGATGAACTCTCCATTGGCATCACCGGTGCCCAGGCCGGTCTTCCCGTCATCTATGCCATGGTGGGCCTGGCCCAGCCCGAAGCCACCCAGGGCCTCCTGCAGATGTTTGTTCCCATGGAGGCCGGCGTCGAGCACGAAGGCTATTCGATTGGCAAACTGCCCACACCGATCGGCATGGATATCAACCTGAGCTTCGTGGACAATATCCTGCTGGCGACCACCAGCGAGGAGGGGGCGAAGGCCGTCATCGATCTCCACAAGGCCCAGAAGGCTTCCCCGCTCTTTGCCGCGATGGAACCCCCGATGGATATCGAGAAACCCGTCTACCAGACGATCGTGCTCAACTCGGGAATTATCGAGCAGGGCATGGCGGCGGCCACCATGGTGCCCGGGGGCCCGACCGCGATGGACCCCGGTCTGGCGCGCATCACCAACGTTATCCGTGAAGTCCGCGCCATTGGAGCCCTCGAAGACACCTGGCTTACAGCTCGCTGGACCATCTATCTCAAAGATCTCGAAGCGGCCATCGCGGCGTCCCAAGCGGCCGCGGAAGCCGCCGTCGGCGCCGACGGCGCCACGGTGGAGGGCGCGCCGACCGAGGCCCCCTCGGAAGGTGAAGCCCCCGCGGCGCGGTAGTCGCCGCCGTTCAAGAACAACACGTTATTTCAGCCCGGCGGACCCACCCGCCGGGCTGCGTTGTTGTCCCGCGCGGCGGTTGGCGTTCCGCCGGCTTGTGTGCTAATCTTCAGGTCCGAGGAGTGGGGGCGTTTTTCGCTGCCATCCGGGGTATTGGCCCCGAGCGCGGCGAGCCGTTCCGATTTGGTTAATGGAGTGCGTTCATCGTTGTGAGTACGTCCTTTTTCAGCGAGGAGTTTCCGAGCACCTTCGAGGCCATGACAGCCACCCTCGATCGTGCGGTGGACGCCTTGCTCGACGGGGACTGGATTCTTGGCGAGCAGGTGCCCTGCATCCGCCTTTGCCTCGAAGAGGCGCTGGTCAATGCGGTGCGCCACGGCAACCACGGCGACGCGAGCCGTCGCGTGCGGATCGTCATGTCCGCCCGCGACGATCAATGTGTGATTCAAGTCAGAGACGAAGGTGGCGGGTTCCGCGTGGACGATGTGGCCCTGCCCGAGAGCGACCAGTTGGGTGGCCGCGGCATCTGCCTTATCCGGCACTATATGGAACACGTGACCTTCGATACCGCCGCCCATTGTCTGGAGATGTCCTTCCGGCGCAAGGCGTGCTGACGGACGGGCGCGCGGCGTGTGCGCATTAGAAGCAGTGGTGTTGACAACCTCGGCCTGGCGGGCACGGACCGCCCATTGAGGAGGAATGCAGGGTATGAGTGAAGCCCATGATCGTATTGTGGAATTCGAGGTGCAGGGCAAGATCGTCGTGGGGACCATCCGCACGACCAGCGTGCTCAGCGCCATCAACGTCGCCGAATTCGGCAACGAAGTGGTCGCAAAGATTGAAGGCAACACCGGAATCAACCTGCTGCTGAGCTTTGAGAACGTGGACTATCTCTCCAGCGCGGTGCTGACGGAATTGTTGCGTATCAACAAGGCGATTCAGGAGGCCCAGGGCCAGTTGCGCCTCTGCGGCGTATCCAAAGTAATCCTCGAAATCTTCCAGATCACGAATCTGGACAAGATGTTCGCCATCTACCACGACGACGTGACCGGCGGTGTGCGGCGCTTCATGCGCTCTCTGGAGGTGGCGGCCGAAGAAGCCGCATGGAAAGATCCGATGTGATTGCGCGGTTCGCGGCGCGTCCGAGGGTTGAAGGTCCGCCGTGGATGCTGGTACGATCCGGCGCGGTGGTCTTTAGTTTCCGGGCTTTCGGGCACGGAAACGCGTCTTTCCTTCCCCCGCCCGCGGCGAATCGCGTTCAACAAGATCAGAGTTTTGCCGCCGACATGGGTTCGTGACGGGCGCGCGGAGTGTGTAAATGAGAATTGCTATCGTGGGTACGGGCTATCAGGGCCTGGTCGTGGGGACCTGCCTGGCGGAATCCGGACATCAGGTCGTTTGTGTGGAGCAGGACGAGGCCCGCGCAGCGTCCCTTCAGGCGGGCGAAGTTCCCTTTCATGAGCCCGGCCTCGAAGAGCTCCTTTCACGCAACATCGAAGAAGAGCGCCTCGCCTTCACCACCAACCTCAAGACCGCCGTCCAGGACTGTCTCTGCATATTGTTTTGCGTGAACCCGCCCGTCGCCGAATCTGGCGAAGTGGACACCACCGGCGTCCTGGAGCTTGCGGCGCGGGTGGCCTCCTTCATGCCCGGCTACCGGCTTTTCATCAACAAGGGAGCCTGCCCGCCCGGCACCGCGGCCGCGCTGGACGCGGTGTTTCACCAGCACACAAAGCAGCCCTACGACATCATCGTCAATCCCGACTTTCTCAAGGCGGGCAAGGCCATAGACGACTTCATGCAGCCCGACCGCGTTGTGGTCGGTTGCGAGGATGTCCGTGTTCAAGAGCTTATTCGCGAGATATACAGCCCCTTTCTGCGCACCGGTCGCCCCATACTCTTCATGAGCAAGGCCAGCGCCGAAATGGCCAAGTACGCCACCACCGTCATGCTCGCCTCCCGCATTTCCATGATGAATCAGCTCGCCGAAATCTGCTCGGCGGTCGGGGCCAACGTAAGCGAAGTCCGGGAAGGCGTCGCCACCGACAGCCGTATAGGGAGCACCTTTCTCTTTCCCGGCCTCGGCTACGGCGGCGTCCACCTGCCCGGCGACGTGGACGCCTGCATTCGCTTCGCGGAGGAACAGGGCGTCAACACCGACCTCATACGGGCGGTAAAATCCGTTAACTTGCGCTGCCAGGAGCGCTTCGAGCATCAGATTCTCAACTACTACGGCGACAACATCGCCGGGAAGACCATCGCCCTCTGGGGGGCCACCTTCAAGCCCCGCACGGACGACATACGGGGCTCCATCGCCCTGCGCATCATCGATAGTCTTCTGGCCCGGGGCGCGAAAGTGCAGGCCCACGATCCCGTGGCGGGGCCCGCCCTGGAAGCGCGCTACCAGGGGCGGATTGTCGTGGCGGCGAAGTCCTACGATGCCCTGCAGGGGGCCGACGGACTCGTCATTGCCACGGAATGGAGCAACTACCGCCGACCCGCCTTTGGGCGCATGGCGGAGCTCATGGCCGAGCGCGTTATCTTCGACGGTCGCAATCTCTTCAATCCGGAAGACATGGTCGAGCATGGGTTCACTTATTTCAGCGTCGGCCGGTAGCCCGGAGGGCCGGGACCGACAGCGCGGCGCGGCCACGGGAGAGGATTTCGGAAAGCATGGTCGAAGCAGGGAACATGGGCTCCCCCAGCGGGATTGAGCGCCGCGCTTTCGCCGAAGTGTCGGGCCTTCGGACCGGTCGTCCATGAGTGGCGGGCGCCTGGAAATCTCCACCGACGTCGAAGGCGTCGCCTGCAGGCCGCTTCATACATCCCTGTCACCGCGTCAGTGCATGAACTTCGCCGCCGGCCTGGGGGACGGCAACCCCTGGTATTTCGATGACACCCGACCGGAGGGAATTCTCGCCCACCCCATGCTTGCCGTCGCACTCACATGGCCGCTTTCGTCCGACCTCGAAGGCGCATGGGAAGGGCGGGGAATCGCTCCGGAGGTGCGGGCGCGGCAGGTTCACTACAACGAATCCATTCTCTGGCACCGCCCGATGGATACCGAAACCCATCTGGAAATCACAGGCGCCATCGAAGCACTCGCACACCACCGCGCGGGCACCCTGGCCACCCTCCGCTATGACGCTCGAAACCGCCGGGGCGAGGCCTTGTTTACCGAGTACGTGACCGGATTGCTTCGTGGCGTTACCCTCACCGGAACGGAGCGCGTCCACGCCGACCTGCCCCGGCCCGCGCCGGCGCCCGCCAATCTGCGCGGGGCCTGGGAGATGCTCATTGAGGTCGAGCCGCTGGCGGCCCACATCTACGACGCCTGCAGCAACATTTCCTTTCCCATTCACACCTCTCCCGCGTTCGCCCGGCAGGTCGGGCTTCCCGCGACGATCTATCAAGGCACCGCCACGCTTGGCCTGGCGCTGCGCGAAATTCTCAACCGCGAGGGGGGAGCCGACCCCCGAGTGCTCGCCGAACTGCACGGCGCCTTTCGGGGCATGGTCGTGCCCGGCTCGACGGTGACCCTGTCCGTCCTGGGGATCGGGCTGGATTCCGGGCGCAAAACAGTCTATTTTGAAGTGAAGACGGCAGCAGGCGAATTGGCTGTTCGCGATGGACGGGCCGTGCTTAACCTGACATCATAAATCAATCTCATCGGAAAAGAGGCTGGCATGGCCGAAATGGCTGGTACGCTGCTCTGGCAGCATGTAAGTTACTGGGCGCAACGGATCCCCGATGGCGAGGCACTCGTCTTCAACGATGTGCGCATGACCTGGGCGGAGTTCGATGCGCGGATAGACCGCACCGCGCGGGCCTTTCTTGAGGCCGGCGTGCAACGGGGGGACCGCATCGCCATGGTTTCCATGGGCCGTCCCGAGTTTATGATCACCTTCATGGCGGCCGCCAAGGTGGGTGCCACCTGGCTCGGCCTGTCGCCCAAATTCACCACGGACGAACTCCGCTACATCGTCGGCCACTGTCAGCCCTCCCTGCTGATTACGCTCCACGAGTACCTCGGCATCGACCTCATCGCCGCGGGCCAGACCTTTGCCGAGGAGTTTCCCAGCATACACAAGATACTCGTCATCGGAGAGCCCCATCCCGATTTCACGCCCTTCGAGGAGTGGACCAACCGGGAGCGTCCGGAGTTCGCGGAGGCCCTCGCGGAACGGGCGGCCGAAGTTCGCGAGACGGACGAAGTCCTTCTGATGTACACCTCCGGATCCACCGGCAAGCCCAAGGGCGTCCTCCAGACCCACCGCGCCATCATTGAAAACATACGCGCCGAGATGGCCTTTTTCGGAATCGGCCGTCAGGGCCGACTGCTCCTCCATTTCCCCATCAACCACGTAGCGGCCGATGTGGAAATCGGGTTCGCGGCGGCCATGGGCGGGAGCACCCTCGTATTCATGGACCACTTCGATCCCCAGTCCTCCCTGGAGATCATCGAGCGGGAACGCATCACCATGGTCGGCCAGGTGCCGGTCATGTTTCTCATGCAGTTCCAGGCGCCCAAGTTCAAGGATATGGATTGGAGCCACGTGACCCATTTCGTATGGGGAGGGGCCGGCGTGCCCCAGCTCGTGCTCGATGTGCTCAAGGGCATTGCCGCGAAAACCGGCGCCCGACTGCTCACGGGCTACGGCTCGACCGAGCTGTGCGGATTCGTGACGTATACCACGGGCGACGAAGACAACGAGCGGATGGCGAAGTCCGTTGGGAAAGTCGTGCCGCCCTTCGAACTCAAGATCGTCGATGCCGCCAGGAATCCCGTACCCGCGGGAACCGTCGGCGAACTCGCCGTGCGCGGTCCCAGCGTCATGAAGGGCTATTTGAACAATCCCAAGGCCACCCGCGAAGTGCTGGATGGCGAGGGCTGGTACTACACCAGCGATCTCGGGTGGGTCGATGAAGAAGGTTACATTTTCCTTTCCGGGCGCAGCAGCGAAATGTACAAGTCGGGCGGTGAGAACGTGTTTCCCCGAGAAGTGGAGGAGGTGCTCGAATCCCACCCCGCCGTGCTCTTCGCCGCCGTACTCGGTGTCCCCGATC
The DNA here is from genome assembly GCA_016791475.1 of Candidatus Hydrogenedentota bacterium. NCBI lineage: Bacteria > Pseudomonadati > Candidatus Hydrogenedentota > Candidatus Hydrogenedentota bacterium. Next base: position 2,520 of record JAEUWI010000024.1, on the reverse strand, counting down.
CGCTCTACCAGGAGGCGGGGCACGGCTTCGTCATGCTCAAGGCGGGCCAGACCGTGGATGCGAACGCGTTGCGCGAACACTGCAAACTGCATCTGGCCAATTTCAAGGTGCCCAAGAAATTCACGATTGAAAGCGCCTTGCCCCTGCTGCCCAACGGCAAAGTGAACAAGATGGCCCTGCGCGGCAAACTAGACGGCGGTGGCGGTTAACCCGCCCCAGCGAATCGCCCATGCTTGACGACCTCTTGAAATATGTTCCGAATCACCTGCACCCCGCCTACCTCGGCTTGCTGGCCAATATACCCGACCATATGGTTCGTGTTGCGGTCGCGGGGGAGAGTTGCGCCGCCACGGGATACCTCCTGAAGAAGCGCCCCGGGGCGCAGGTGATCGGGGCCGTCAGGCGATTGCGCCTCGCCCGGGTAGCCGAACAGTTGCTGGATGCCGTCGTCCGCACGCCCGAAGAGATATCGACCCTGCCGGAAGGCGGTCTCGATGCGCTGCTCCTTTCCAGTATCGAATCGTCGTCGGCCGAAGCACTGGACTGGCTGGAGCAACTGGCCCCGAAGCTTCGGGTGCAGGGGCTGGTATACGCACTCTTCGGAGAGCCCGCCTTCGCGGAACCCGGCACCCAGTCCATCGAGGAGCTCGAACGCGATCTTGTGGCGGAGCTCGGGCGGCGCGGCTTTTTTGTGTATCAGCGTTGGCCCCTCGAAGACCCTCAGACCCCGGACGGAACCCATCGAGGTCTTCTGATTGCGGCCGTTACCGCCGCCTACAATCCAGTCCAGCATGCGAGAGAACTGCTGGAGGCCGCCCGGCCCGAAGCGGCGTACCACGTGTTGGAGCAGATCCCGCAGCCCTATCTGGTCAATCCCGCGTCCAGAACCACAGTGGGGCTTGCCAGGCTCGAAGTGCTGGCGGAATGGATCCGCGTCGTTCAGGGGCATGACCAATCCAACCTGCTCACCCGCGCCCTGAGCGAGTTCTACCAGCTCTCCGACGCGGATCCCCGAAATCCAGCGCCCGGCATCGCCATGGCGGAATGCTGGGACCGTGCCGGCGACCCGGAAATGGCCGGGCGGATGCTCCGAACCGCCGCGCATGTGGCCCCATCGGAGGTGGTGAGCCGCCGCCGTGAATGTCCTGGCGCCATGTCCGGTTCAACCGCCAACCCTTTCGCAACGGTTCCGGCCTGGGACGGAACCCGCCCCTTCCGCGTGCTCTACCTGCTTCATCCCCGACCGCACTACGGTCTCGATGTGCTCTATGACGGGCTGTGTGCGTGCCTGGGGGACGAAAATGTGATCGACTACCCCTGGAAGGCCACGCTTCACGGCGGAGAGACACCCGAACACCGCCACTATCCCTGCCGCTTCAACCGCCTTGGCACCGGAGAAACCCTGCAAAGCATCTGCGACGCCCTGCGCCAAAGGGCCTTTGACTTTATCCTCTTTGGCGATGTGGAGGGCAGCCTGCCCCCGGAGGAGGTGCGGGACATCCTCGACGCCCGGGGCGATTGTCCGGTCTTTCTCATGGACGGTCTGGACGAAATGGGGAACTTTCGCTACCGGGTCCAGCAGCGCCTCGGCCTGCCCGAGTTTGCCGGTTACTTCAAGCGGGAGATGCACCGATGCGTAGCCTATGGGCCCAATACCTGGCCCATGCCCTTCGCCTATTCGGAGTCGCTCGGGCTGCGGGCGCCTGTGGGCCGCCGTTCCCACGATTTCTTCTGGGCGGGTCATCGCAGATTCGGCCAGCGGCGTTTATACCTGGAAACACTGGAGGAGCGCTATGGATGGAATCTGAGCACCCAATTTGAGCAGGAAGCCTACCAGGCCCGGATCCGCGACAGCCGTATCGGCCTCAACTGCTTTGGCATGGGTTTTGACACCGTCCGTTACTGGGAGTTGCCCGCGCAGGGCTGCATGCTCCTGAGCGACCGGCTCCCCATTCACATCCCCCATAATTTCGAAGACGGCGTTCACGCCGCTTTCTTCGGAGACCTGCAAGAACTCGTGGAAAAGGTGGACTACTATCTGAACCGGCCGGAAGAAGTTCAGGCCATCGCGGAGGTGGGCCGTCGCCACTTTCTCCAGTACCACACCAATCGGGCCCGGGCGGGACAGTTGCTCGGGCGGGTAGAATGCGTGCTGCGGGAACGGGGAGCCTGGTAACCGGAGTTCCCACGTCGGCTCATCCGGTTCGAGCGTCTTTTTCGGCCTTACCGGCTTAGCCACGGCTCGTAAATTCGTGTCCATTCGTGGTTGGTAGTTTCCGTCCTGGAAAGCTGTGCTGCCCCTGAACGTAGGTAGCCGTAAACCGGGATGAACCTGAGTGATCCCCAGTTTTCGATTCTTTGCAATTGTTTGCGTGGCAGATAGTTAGCTGTTGACGTAGCGCCAAATTTGATCAAAAATGGACTGAGCAGTTTCGATCTAGCACCAAAACCTCAAGAGGAGATTCCAGCAATGCTCAGTCCAGTTGATATTCTGCCATGGCTTGAAGCGAATGTAAACGG
>JAEUWI010000023.1 GCA_016791475.1 Candidatus Hydrogenedentota bacterium | reverse complement strand
TTGCTACGTATTGGAATTTACTACATCAAGAGGCGTGGCCAGAAAATATCGGACGCCGTGGATGCACTCAAAATACTAGCCACCGCACAGGCTGCACCAAACTGGGGATAGCTCAGGATGAACCATAAATGTTGACACGATACAACGTTGCTTTTGGTATAGTATGAAATAGAGGGGCGACCTGCCCAGGACTCCGGTGACGGCACGATGCGGGGATTCTATGGTAAAAACAGGGCATAAATGGACCACCAACACCGTAAGGGATCAGTATAAAGTGCGAAATATGCTTAGCATGATGCGCGTGGGCCTCGGGCTCTGCGTTCTGGCTGCCACCAACTTGCCGGCCCTCGGAGACACCGTGGAACAGGACAAACCCAGCCGCACTACGATAGGGGGCACACCCTGGACGCCTAAGCCAGCGCCTCCCCAACCCAAGGTCGTCTACGGCACCGATGACCGGATCGATCTGTACGAAGAATCGAACCCGGATCGCCTCGAATGGGCGGCTTCGACCTGCGGGCTGGTCAACAATTCCTCCCTGCAGGAAAACAACAACGGCACCTACACATTGCGTACGTCCGCGTATGACGTGTGCGATGAAGAACCCTTTTCCAACCAGCCCACCGCGGCCTTCTGCACCGGGTTTATGGTGGGTGAAGACATTATCGCCACGGCGGGGCATTGCTACGACTCAAGCGATCTCAGCGGCACACGTTTCGTTTTCGGGTTTGCCATGGAAGACGCCAACACGCCCGTGTTGACTTTTTCCGAAGACGAGGTCTATCAGGGCGTCGAAATTCTGGGGCGCGCGCTGGCGGGGAATCAGGACTACGCGGTGATACGCGTTGATCGCCCCATCGTTGCGTCCGGCGCCCGCGCGTTTTCGATTCGCCGCGACGGCGAGATCGCCGTGGGCGCTCCCGTAGGTGTCATCGGGCACCCCGCGGGTCTTCCGCTCAAGCTGGCCTTTGGCGACAATACGGCGGTTCGCACCAACGACAACGCGGGCTTTTTTGTGGCGAATCTGGATACCTATGGCGGCAACTCCGGCTCTCCCGTCATTGATCCCCTCACCGGTCTGATCGAAGGCATACTCGTCCGAGGCGAGAACGACTTCGTCACAGTCGGCAATTGTTCCATGTCCAACGTCGTTTCCAACAGCGGCGGGCGCGGCGAGGACGTGAGCAAATCCACCAGTTTCATGCAGTTCGTTCCCGAGCTCCTATCCTCCGACGGCGCACTTTCCCTCGATCAGTCGCGCTACGGCTGTGCGGACGAGATCGTGATTGACCTGGGCGACGCGGACCTCGCCGCCAACCCCACGGCCACCGTGCAGCTTTCCACCACGGGCGGCGACGCGGAAATCGCGACGCTGAACGCCTCGGAAGAAGCGGGCGAGTTTTCCGGATCCATCGCGACCATGGCGGGTGGAGTCACCGTGGGCAATGGGAGTCTCGAAGTGGGGGAGGGTGATACCATCACCGTGAGCTATACCGACGCATCCCATGGGGAGTCCGCTCCCGACGTCGTGACCGTGGAAGCGGATGTCGATTGTACGGAACCGATCGTGACCGAAGTTACCGTGACCCAGATCGGGGCGCGCTACGCTACGGTTCAATTTGAAACCAGTGAAAGCGCACGGGGTACCGTGATCGTCGGAACCTCCTGCGGCGAAAACACCGTGCAGGCCTCCTTCGCCGCCGGGACTTCCCACAACGTACTTGTGCAGGGCTTGCTGCCCCTGACCGCCTATTTCGTTTCCATCGACGCATCGGACGACGCCGGGAATGATGTCGTGGCGGACAACGGCGGGACCTGTTTCACCTTCGCGACGGCGGAGAGCACGGAGTACTACACCCAGGTCTTCGCCAGCCAGAATCCGGACCTGGCAAACAGCACCGTGCGCTTCACACCCCGGGAGGACGGCGGCTACAGCCTCTGCCATGACGTAATCACAGGCTTGCCGGTGGACGACGACGGCGCCACAACGCTCGTGCTGGCGGATGACGGCTTCGCCCAGGTCAACCTTACCGGCGGGGCGCTCTTTCCCTACTTTGGCGTGGACTACGACCGCCTGTTCATCAACAACAACGGAAACGTGACGTTTCAGTCCGGCGATTCCTCCTACGAGGCCTCGGCCGGCACGCACTTCAGCGCGCCGCGCGTCTCCCCTTGTCTCATGGACCTCGTGCCCACCACCGCCGGCACGGTATGGTATCGCCAACTGGCGAATCGTTTCGTCGTCACCTGGGCGGGGCTCCGCCATTATCAATTGGGGGGCAGCAATACCATCCAGCTTGAACTCTATTTCGACGGCACCATCCGATTTTCTTATGGCACGCTGACGGGCCTGCCTTCGGTGGTCGGGCTCTCTGCGGGACAAGGAGCGCTATCGGATTTCGTCTCCACGGATCTGAGCGCGCTGGGGGCGTGCGGCGACGATACGGAGCGTTACCACAGCGCCGATACCGACCAGGACGCCACGATTTCCTTGCAGGAAACGCTTCGCGTAGTGCAGTTCTTCAACTTGAAGGCCTATCATTGCGATGACACTACGGACGATGGCTATGCCCCCGGTGCGGGCGCCGAGACCTGTACGCCCCATGATTCGGATTACAATCCGCAAGATTGGACGACCAGCATGTCCGAAGTGCTGCGGCTGGTTCAATTGTACAACTCGGCGGGTTATCGCTACGATGCTGCCGCAGGCACGGAGGACGGGTTCGTTTTGCTTTCAGCGCCCTGATCGGGAGGGACGCAAGCCCTTTGCATGGCCGGAGCATGATCGGTAGACTACCCTGAATGGGTCTCTATTGATATCATGGGAAGGAAGCACCGTGGGCAATGCGAAGGGTTTGACCGGGTTTCGGGCGGGGACGGTGCTGTTGACAGCCCTGTCCCTTTCCATCGGATGGGGGATTCGCGGCAATTTCGGACACGAATACGGCGCCATGATACCCGGCGCGCTGGCCGCCCTTGCGGTCTGCCTGCTCTCCGGGCGGGAAGACTGGCGGGCGCGGGCGCCCTACTTCGCCTGCTTTGGCGCGCTGGGCTGGGCCTTCGGCGGTTCCATGTCCTATATGCAGGTCGTGGCCTACACCCATTCGGGGCACCTCCCGAGCCAGTTTTTCGGTTTTTTCGGCCTCTTCGTTCTGGGATTCCTCTGGTCAATCATGGGCGGGGCCGGGACCGCGTTTGCCGCGGTGGCCGATCGGGCCAGGCTCTCCGCCGTGTTTCGGCCGCTGTGCTGGATCTTCGTGGCCTGGATCATCTACCAGAAGTTTTTCAAGCTCTACCTCGAAACCCTCTACCCCGCCAATTTTGACGACACGTGGTCACGTCAGGCCGCGCACACCTACTGGTTTGACTCCGACTGGATGGAAGCGGCCGCCGCCCTGCTGGGCCTGCTCTGCTTTGAATTGTGGGACAATCGAAAAAGGCATCTGACCCGGTTCAGCCCGATCTGGCGCCTGCTGGTCGTGCTGGCCGGAGCCTCGGCAGGCACCCTGGCCGGGTTGAATTGGGAGGCGACGCTGACCGATGGATCCCATCCCGCGGCCCATGGCGTAACACCCCTCCTGGTTCCCGCCTGCGCGCTTGCGGGCGCTCTCGGGTTCTATGTCTTGATTCTCTTTCGGCTCCTGCCGATCTTCCTGCTGCTGGGTACGACCTGCGGTTACGGCGCACAGTTGCTGGCGGATCACCTGGGCTGGAGCGCCCCGATCGCGCAGGCCCTGCTGCACTACCAGGTAAGCCCGGAATTTGTCGCGCGGGCGGCGGCCGAGCGGGGCATCAGCGAGGCGGCGGTCCTGGCCGACCAGATCATCAACTGGCCCAACCTGGTGCTCTTCTATCCCCAGTATATTGGCTGCTTCCTCGGCGGACTCGCGGGACTCTCGGCCTACTTCCTGCGCTTTGGTCGCTTCGGATCGGGCGCATCGCTCTTCATGCACATGGCCGTGGGGTGGTTTGCCTGTTTTCTCCTGCTCCCCGTCTTGCTCGGCCACCCGGTCTACGACGGGCCCATGATCTTCCGGATGACCCCGCCCCGGGGCGACAACTGGGCGGGCGTCCTCGGCGTGGCCATCGGTACGGGCGTATGGATGGTCCGCTACCGCTATATCGCCGTGCTCTACGCCATGCTTGTCACCGGTTTCCTCGGCGGCTTCGGATTCGCGGGCGGCGCGCTCATCAAGCTCATGCTCGTCCGGCCCGGCAACCCGCAGATGGAGTCGGCTCCGGGCGTGGTCGAGCGCTGGGCCCATTGGCAGGGCGCCAACTGGCACAGCGTCATGGAGCAGACCGACGGTTTCCTCTTTGGGATCGGCCTCGCCATTGCCATGGGCCTTCTGGCCGGGAAGTCGGGAAGAAACGACGGGCCACCCGTGCCCGGCTCGCGGTCGACGGTCCTCGCCACCGGCTTCACGCTCTTTGGCGTGGTCTACCTCAACATGTATAAGAACGTCGTGGAGTGGGTGACGCGGGGGCTTATGCCGGAGAATATGCCCGCGCCCCTCTTCGGGTCGTTCAGTCTGTCGGCGTGGGGCTGGTTCAATCTGCTCTTTGCGATCGCGGCCCTGGCGGGCGTGTATTTGATGTTCATGCACCAGCGCCGCTCCTTTCCTCTCGTACCCCAATGCGCACTGGGTCGGGGACAGTTGCTCTACATCGCCCTCCTCGCTGCCGTCGTCGCCATGAATTTTGAGCGGGCCATCTCGGGCTTCACCGACCAGCGTCTCATCACCGAGGGGGTGATTCTGGTCAACGGCGTGGTGGCCGTGCTGCTGGTACTGCTCCTGCCGGGACCAGATATGAACGCACCGGGCTGCGGACTCATCGACTACGGTCCATCCCTGATGCGCAGCGCGCGCCTGGGGCTTGCCCTGGTGCTGCTGGCCACCTTCGGCATGGCCGGTATTGTTCGCGCGGTCTACGGCAACGAATATGTGGGCCACGCCGGTAAGCAGTATCGTTTTGGGGACGACGCGGAGTGGCGGATTAAGCCTACGGAGAAGAGTCGCGCCCACAGTTGAGGGACGGGCTGTCCGGAATTGACAGGGACCGGAAATTTTGCTAGGATTTCCCCTGTTAGGTATGACTAAAAATTTAATTTGAAATGCAAAAATACGGCGGGTAAAAGTTGACAAAAATAATACTATGCGTCAAATTGCGCATTGCTGTATAGTGATACACAGGTTGATAGTTCGCAATTCAAAGCGGACTGCGGAGCAATCGGGACAATCGGGTTCGGAGGACCTAAGAATGAGCACCAGGTTTCGGGGTTTGGCATTGAGCGTCGCTGCGGCTTTCGCGGTCGCCACGGGAGCGGAGCTGCAGAATATGGAGGTGGGCGGTCAGATCATTGTACTGGGAGAGTACTACACGAACGTCGCACCCAGCGACGATGGACTTCGCATTCCCGCCTCATGGTTGAGGGGACGTCCCATCGGCACGGGGCTGGGGGAGGGCATTTTCAGCGGCTTCGCCTTTGACCGAGATGAGTTGGACAGCGCCGCGGTGTCACAGTGGACCCGATTCAGCGTCGAAGCGGACTTTACGGAGGGGGTGACCACCTACATCGAATTTGATCACGTTGGCGTATGGGGCACGACCTTTCGATCCAACTACGTCACGGGGGTCGACGCCGCCGGGGCGGACCCGGTGAAGCTCTACCAGGCCTATATCCAGACCAATGAAATGTTTGATCGTCCTCTTTCCCTGCGTCTGGGGCGCCAGGAACTTCGTCTGGGCAGCGAATGGCTCTCCGGCGGTAATGACGACGGCCCCGCGCCCTCGTGGGGCCTCTCTTTCGACGGCGCCCGGGCGACTTACGGTCTCGACGATATCACCATCGACGCCTGGGCCATGAAGCTTGCCGAAGACACCACGGGAGAGCAGGACGGCGACACAAACTTTTATGGCGTTTATGGGAGTTACACGGGGATCGAAAACCTCACCCTGGACGCCTACTGGATGTACATCCATGACGGCGGCTCATTGAATGACACCACCGGCTCCATTTTGACCGAAGGGATTGAAGACTTCTTCGGCGTGGATGCCTACGAGCCAACTCGCCTTCATACCGTGGGGCTTCGCACGAGTGCGGTCTTCGGTCGCTGGGATCTGGAAGCGGAACTCGCCTATCAGTTTGGCGACGCCAGCCAGGCCGGGTCATTGTTTCGTCCCGTGTTCTACGGCGACGACAGCGCCGACTACGATAATCTCGGGCTGAACCTCCAATTGGGCTATGCGCTGGATATCGCATGGGATCCGCGCGTCTACGTGGCCTTCGCCTGGCTCGAAGGGGAAGACAACCGCGACATCACCGCCTTCGATCGCGCGGCCTCGTTCCTCAATCCCTTTTATACCCGGGATGCCAGCGTCAGCTTCAACCGACTCTTCAGCAACTGGTCCTACAGCGGCGTGCTCGACGGCACGGACCTGACCAACGCCTACATTTTCCACACCGGCCTCAACCTGTTGCCCACCGAAAAGATCGAAGTGGCCTTCGATCTGGGTTACTACCTGGCCGATGAAACCTTTGACCAGCCGCGCCTCTTTCTTTTCCCCTTCTGGACGCGCGAGAGCGACGATGAGCTCGGCTTCGAGTTCGATATCTCCATGACCTACAACTACAGCGAAGATCTCTATTCCTCTATCGGTTGGGACCACCTCTTTGTGGGCGAAGGCCTCGAAGACGGCAATTTTATCGGCGGAAACGGACTCGATTTCGTCGGTGGCAGTGATGGCGACGACGTGGACTATCTTTACTTCGAGACCGGTATATTCTTCTAGCAGTGGCCACATCAGGTGGTGGGTGATCAGGGCAGCGAACCGCACGGCGGGTGAGGCGCCGCTTTGCAGGGTTCCAACAGGAAGGTAGCACCAGTTCATGAATACACATGGATTCTTTGGAAGCATTCGCGCAAAAATTATCGGCGCATTCGTTGCAATGGCGGTATTTGTGTTGGCCTGTGGCTGTGCCGGTCTCTGGGGAGCCCGCAGCCTCAAGGAAGTGCTCGACTTCTTATCCGGGCCCGCCTGGTCCACGGCCGACGGGGCGATGGAGGGGACCATCGGACTCGAACTGCAAATGCTTGCGATGCGCAACATCATGGCGGGCGTCGACCTTGAAACGAATGAGAGGCGCTTGAAGGAGGGGCAAGAGTTGGCTGCGACGGCCTACGGGCGGGCCATCGACGCAAAGCTGCTGGATCAATCCCTGAATGAGAAGTTTCAGGCGGCACTGAAGGACTACGGCGCCCGGCTCGAGGCGCTCCGCGAGGCCAACGCGGCTTTCGTGCTGGCCCAGGACGCCTTCGACGGACACACGGCAGCCTTTGTGGAGTTTCTGGTCCACATGGAGGAACTGGGCGACGGCGCCGTGGAGTCGCTGACCGCGAACCCCGATGAATCCACGACGTGGAACTCCGGGCTTTCCACGAAGTGGGCGGCGGCGGACGGCGGCATGGAGTCCACGATCGGTTATTACCAGCAGTTGTACTTCCTGGAGCAGTTGCGCGCGGGCGGGGACCCGGCGCGGTGTCAGGATGGTCTCACCCGAGGCCGTGAATTCCAGGCCGGGGCCGCGGCGGAAATGCTCGAAACCGGGTTGTTCGACGTGCCCGCGGACGGCGCGGGTTTTGCCGGGAAGACCATGGCCGAGGCGTACAACGAGTTTTTCGCGAAGCATACCGAGCTCCTGGAAGCCTATGTAACCCACTACCTCGAATTGGCGAAAGTGGACGGGGAATACAAGGCCGCCGCGACGGAGGTGCTGGGCATCGCGGAGGAATTCGAAGAAGCCGGCGATCAGGCCGTGGAAGGCCAGGAACAGGTCATTGTGGGAACGGAATCGCGGGTCTATTTCGTGATTTGCGTCATCATGCTGATCAGCCTGCTGCTGGCCGCCGTGGCGGCCTGGGCCGTATCCCACCTGGTGAGTCGCCCCATCGCCCTGGTGGTGGAGCGCCTCCGCGATATCGCCGAGGGCGAGGGAGACCTGACCCGCCGAATCGCCATGAACCGTAATGACGAAATAGGCGAGCTCGGCCACTGGTTTGACACCTTCCTCGGGAAGTTGCAGGGTATCATCCGCCAGGTGTCGGAAAGCACCAACGATCTCTCCCGTTCGTCGAGCGCGCTGGCGGCCACGTCCGAGGAGATGTCCACCGGGGCCCTGCGCATGAGCGAGCAGTCCGAGAGCGCGGCGTCAATCAGCGAGTCGACGGCGGCCCGTATCCAGAGCGTGGCCGCGAGCACGGAAGAAGTGAGCAGCAACAGCAACGTCGTGGCGTCGGCGGCGGAACAGGTGTCCTCGAATCTGACCACGGTGAGCGCGGCGGTGGAGGAGGTATCGGCGAGCATGGAAAGCATCGCGGGATCGATGGGCGAAATGTCGGGCTCCGTGGGTTCGGTGGCGGCCGCCGTGGAAGAAATGTCGTCGTCCCTGGCGGAGGTTTCCCACAGCACGGGCGCCGCGGCGCGAACGGCGGGCGAGGCGACCGAGCAGGCGAACGCCGCCGCCAAGACGGTGCACCGTCTGGGCGAAGCGGCCAACCAGATTGACAAGGTCGTGGACCTCATCAAGGGCATCGCGGCCCAGACCAATCTGCTGGCGCTTAACGCGACCATCGAAGCGGCATCCGCGGGCGAGGCGGGCAAGGGCTTCGCCGTGGTGGCCAACGAGGTGAAGGAACTGGCCAAGCAGACTTCGGCGGCGACGGAAGAAATCCGCGTGAAGATTGAAGAAATGCAGTCCAATACCGGCCAGGCGGTCACCGCGATCAATGGGATTGTGGCGACCATCACCGATCTGAATCACGCCTTCGGCACGACGGCGCGCATGGTGGAAGAGCAGAACAGCACCATCAACGAGATCGCGCGCAATATCGGCCGTGCCGCCTCCGGCGCGGACGAGGTTACCCGCACGGTTCAGCAGGCGGCCATGGGCTCTTCGGAAGTCGCCCGAAATGTTCAAGAAGCCACGGCGGGCGTCAATGAAATCGCGCGCAACGTCTCCGAGCTTGCTCAGGGCGCGAACAGTATCGCGGAGAACATCGGCGAAGCTTCGCGCGGAATGAGCGACGTGGCGGATATCGTGGTGGTGGTGAACGGCGCCGCTGCGGATACCCGGCATGGCGCCGACGAAGTAAAGCGTTCCGCCTCCGAGTTGTCGGAGCTCTCCGGGCGCTTGAAGCAGCTCATGGGTCAATTCAGCGTGTGACAGGGACGGACACGAATGGCACCAACTTCTGCGTCCGCAAAGGGTACCACGGGTGCCACGCATACACGGAGGAGCTTGCGACGGAGTTTATGGGTGCGATGGTTTAAGCATGCCTGGCCCCACAAAGGCGTCTCATTGGGGTGGTGAAAAAACGAGATCAGCCTCTCGCGCCTGAAGTCACGACACCCGCAAGCTGTTGGCCGCTTGAAGCGGCCCGCGTGTGGGTGGCGCCCGTAGTCTCCATTTGGGGTCTCGATTTCCCTGAGTTCGCGCCATTCGGGACTTACGTACAGGTGCCTGCAGTCTCTGAAGTGCCTGCAATCAGCGACGCAACCCGTCGTGACGTTCGCGCGCTCAGTCGAAGAGCACCACTTCCACGCGATGCTTGTTCTCGCCACCGGGATGGAAGATGACGAGGTCCATGCGCTCTTCGCTGCGCAGTGCGGCGGGTCGCGCCTGACCGAAACTGGGCACATTCACCACGAGGGAGGGCGTGGAACCGACCATCGACTTACCGTCGCCGAAGTAAACCGCCAGGTCGTCCGCCGTTCGGCTGAAGGCCATGTCCAGGTGCTTGTCGCCATTAAAGTCCCCCATGGCGTAGGCCGTCTGTTCCCGGCCCTCCGGCGCGTCCATCGTCAGGGATGTCTTGAAGGCGGGGGCATCGCCAAAACCGCCGTCGGCGTAAGGGTAGATATCCACATCGGCGGAGATCTTTCCGCGGGCAAAGAAGTTGACAATGTTCTTTACGCCGAAAGGGACATTGATGATTATGATGTCCATGTTGCCGTCGCCGTTCACGTCCTTCACCGCGGGACTGACCAGGGATCCCTTGGCGACGAAGGTGGCCGTGGGCTTTTCCGGGTACTGGTAGGGCGCACTGGCCAGATAGACCTGGGTCTGGGCCTCCAGCTTGGCCGTGCCCCGCGTCTGAGTGACCACCAGGTCAGGGAAGCCGTCGCCGTTCAAATCGTCCATTCGCGAGCTCGCCTCCCACTTCTCCTCCAGGTTTACCGGAATTTTGAAACGCCAGTTTTCCTTCCAGCCCTCGCCGTGGGCAAAGTCCGCAAACTCGTCACTGAGCATCGCCAGACCCTTGGTCGAGCTGTCCGGAATGTCGTAGGGAAGCATGGCGGGAAATCGATTGTATACATACATGCTGCTGCCCCGCCGCAGTTCGCTGTACATGTCGCAGGCGACCTGCGCGACCAGTTCCGCGCCGTGGCGCAGTTCGTAGCCTTCGGGCACGGGGACGAGCCACTCCTCGATGCCGTCGCCGTTCATATCGGCCGCGCCATCGGCGAGGAAGACCGGGTTCTTTGACCCGGTGGGGTAGAGGGAGAAGAACTCGGGTGCCGAAGTCTCCGAGAAGGAGCCGCCCGCATAAGAGAATACATCGGCTCCGCGCGCATGGGCCGCGACAAGCTCCCTCGGGGCCGCGCCATCGTTTTCGGCAAAAAAGAGCGCGCCGATCCGGGAATCCAGGGGCAGTACCTGCGACGGCTTGTCCGGGTACTGGCCACCGGCGGTGGCGATGAAGACCGCCAGTTCCTTCTTCAGCGGGTGACTCGTTTCGTCGCAGGCGAGCAGGATTAGATCCTTGACGCCATCGGCATTGAGGTCTTCCGTGGCCACATCCCAAACTGGGAGTCCGTTCGCGAGCGCATAGGTCGTGGGGGCGGCGGTTGCATTTCCGCAGGCAAAAAATGCGATTGCCGTGGCGATTGCCAGGGCCAACACGAGGCGAGTTGAAAAGCCAGACTGCAAGACAGGTCTCCACGGTCGCCGGATGGCGGCCTTTGCCGGGGTTTGTTCCCACTATGTACGGAGACAGGGACGAAACGTTACAGGAGCTTATTCATTTTCTGGCGGAGGGCCTCGCTCTTTTGCAGGGCGGCCTCCAGCTCTTCAATGTGCGCCTCGTCCTTCGCCTTGCGCGCGAGATTCAGGGCTTCCACCAGCATTTCCGTCATGTTTTTCATCTGGGCGGCGATAATGTCCGCCATCTGCTCTTTCGTGGGCACCCGCGAATGGAGAATGGCCCGGGGTCCCATGTTGATGCCCGCCTCGCCGAAGGTGGCCTGATCAATTTCTTCGCCCTCTTCGGGGCCGTCAACCACTTTAACGAGCGCGTGGGGGCGCAGAAAATCGAGGAGCTCCTGCCGTTCCAGCTTGCCGCATTCCGGCTCGCGGCGGCAGAATTCGAGCAGCGTGTCGACCGGTACCAGGGGATTCGGGGCCTGCCGGAGATAGTTCAGGCACTTTTCTTCGATGATTTCAAGGTTCATTCCCATTCTCCTCGGAAAGGGCACGATATTTTCTCGTCTGGATTCCATGGGGAACTCCTGGGGAAGGCGATAGTGGTCTGGGGCTGCTAGTGCGCTTCCTCCAGCAGATCCACCGGAATCAATGTCCACGTTTCGGTATTCAGGGCAAAGCTCTTAATCTCATAGGGCGCAAACACCACCCCCATCTCCTGCTCCATCAGGGGCAGGCTCAGGGTGGCGCTCGTTTCCACACCCGCGGTCTCGTAGCCGCGGAGGATCATGCCCGTGCCGTCTTCATGCTGTTTGAACACGGACAGGACCACGTTCGGGGCGTCGATCTCCAGCATGCTGCCCGCGCGCGGGCGCTTGCCCACGTGGGCCGATTCGACGTGGGGAATGCACGGCGCATTGTGGGCCCAGGCCTGCCGGGGCACGCGGGCCCCGCGCCAGCCACCGGCATGGGGCAGAATCTGCACGTGGAAACTGTGCCAACCTTGATCCATGATGGGTTGGCGCGAATCCGAAGAGTAACGAACCGGATCGTGGTGCGCATAAGCCGGACTGCGGAGCAGGGTCATGCGCATCACGTTTTCTTTCACGTCAAAGCCGTACTGCCCGTCGTTCAGGATAGCCAGACCATAAGGCGTGCCGCCCGCGTCGCCGCTCAGGTCGAACCACTGCTGGCCCGATTCTTCATAGCCCGTGGCTTCCCGCACCTGATGGGCATAGGCCGTCTCGAAAGTGGCTTCACCCCGCGCGATTCGGGTCTCGAAGCACAATTTCAGGGCGTGGTAAGCCTCTTGCCAGTTCACGCGCAGGCGAACATCGATGCGGGGGCAGTCGCGGTACAGGGTCAGTTCCTGAATCGCCTGGGATTTGCCAAAGCTGGTGGTCACTTCGATCGTCGCCAGCACATCGCCCAGCTCCACCAGCCGGAGGCGTGCCCGGCCAAACCGGCCCGCCTCGATGTTGAACTCCTTCAGCGAGTGACCCCAGGTGTCCGAGGTATCCACCATGGCCGCCAGGGTCAGGCCGCTCTGGAGCACTTCGGCGCGATTGATCTTGTCATAGAGACGTGTGATATGGCCGTCGCCCGGATCCAGTTCGATGCGCCACCAGTGGTTCTCCAGCGTGCAACGATCGGCGGTCAGCGGATTGTGCGACCGGGTGTTGGAGAGGCCCGAGCGCGCGTGGAAGCTGCGATAGCCCAGGGCCGGTATCTCCGCTACAAAGGCGTAGCGATCGCCGGCGAAGGGCATCTTGCTCAAGATCTCGCCCTTCACTTCCTGCACGGGCACCGCAACCTCGTTCTCGTCCACCAGATGGAGGGGCTCCTCCAGTTCGCGGCGGATGATACCCGAAGCCAGCAGAGGCTGGGTCACCGGCCAGGGCAGGGGATTGAAGACGACAATCGTGTTCCCCTCGGGCGTCGTGTCGATGTCCCGGGCGATGGTCTGGATCGCTTCGTTGATGATGGTCTTGGCCGCATGGCGCGCCGCGCCCATCTGATCCCGGGTGTCCTCATAGGAGGACTCCAGGCTCGTGCCCGCGAGGATGTCGTGAAAGTGATTATAGAGGAGATTGCGCCACGCCTCCGAAAGCGTTTCCCCCGGATAGGCGGTCGCCCGGAGGAGCCAGGCCATGCTTGCGAGGCGCTCCGCGTTGAGCAGCGCATGCTCCGTTGCGCGGTTCCACTTCTTCACCCCGGCGTGAACGCTGTAGCAGCCCCGGGCATGGCATTGAAGTTCGTTGCGATCCACATAAAAGGTCTCCGGGTCGAGATCCTTCTGAATCGCGTCGAAATAATTCTCCAGTGTGGAGAAAAGGGGTTTCAACGGGCCGTTTTCCGCCTGGAGCGCTTCAATCTCGGCGATGGCCGCCTTCGTCGGGCCGCCGCCGTGGTTGCCCACGCCGTAGAAGCCGAGAATTTGCGTCTGGCCCGGATTCAACTGGGGATTCCCGGGCACCGATTCCATGCGTTCCCGGGTGCTGTACCAGCAATTGTAATCCGGCCCCAGGTTGCTCGTCAGCACGCGGCTGCCGTCGGGCGCTTCCCACCAGAAGGTCGTGCCGCCTGGATAATCCCGCTCGACTACCGCCATGGGCCGCATGAACATGTAGTAGTTCAGTCCCAGCCCCCGCAGGATCTGGGGCAGGTTGCCGGGGTGGCCAAAGGTGTCGGGGTTGAAGCCGATAACGGCCCGCTTACCGAATTCCTTCAGATAAAAGCGCTGGCCGTGGAGGCCATGGCGAACCAGGGATTCTCCCGAGGGAATATTGCAGTCCGGCTCGATCCACATCCCGCCCGCAATTTCCCAGCGGCCTTCTTCCACGCGGCCCCGGATCTCCTCGAACATGTCCGGGTCGGCCGCCTTCACCCACGCATAGAAGCAGGGGCTGCTCGCCGTGAAGCGAAACTCCGGCGTCTCATTCATACGATCCAGGGCACTGCGAAAGGTCGCGCGGACTTCCTCGTAGCCTTCGGTCCAGCGCCACAGCCAGGTGGGGTCGATATGGCCGTGGCCGATCATGTGGAGGGTGAGTGGCGTGGCGTTGGCGCTCAAGAGGAACGATCTCCGGGGATGCGAATGGACAATGGACAATGGACAGCGATGACAAGATCAGATCGGTCAGATCGGTCGGATCAGTCAGATTCTTCAGCCTGAAGCCTCACGACTGGGGGAACAAATACTCCGCCAACGCCTTCGCCTCCGTGAAGTCCGGCACGATTATGTCCGCGCCGGCCTTGATCAGGCGCGTGCGTTTTTCTTCGTCGAGGCCGAAGCCTTTTTTCTCGTCCGAGGCTATACCCAGCGCTATGCCGCCCACGGCCTTCACGTTGCGCAGTTCCACGGGGCCGTCGCCGACGGCTAGCACTTCGGGGCCACTGAGGTTGTGCTGCTTCACAAGATCGTTGATGATCTGTTCCTTCGAGTATTCCGCGAAGGTACGAAGGGCGCCCCAGATTTCGATGAAATACGGCGCCACACCGAGCTTGTCGGCTTCGTTTCGCACGTCGTCGCGATCGGTGCCGCTGAAGACGTACAGCTCCAGGCCCTCGCGCTGGGAGATAATGTCAAGGAAATCCACCGAGCCGGCGACAATCGCCTTTTCGCGGGGGAGTTCGCCCGAGGCCAGGCGGGCCAGACGTTCGCGCACGGGAACCATAAGGCGGTCCAGGTAGACCTTCTTGTAATCCTGAGCGTCGAGCACTTCGGCTTCGGGCACAAAGCCATATTCCCGAACCATCTCCACGAGCCGCTCCATCTGGAGGATGGTCTGGATGCCCGTAGTTTCGTCGATCATATCGCGGACCGCGGCTTCAATTTCCGGAGTGGGGGTGGTGGACCCGCAGATCATTTCCACGCACACGGGGTGCATGATGTCCTGCCAGCCCTCGCGCAGAATGCTGATGGTGCCGTCAAAATCGAAAAGGCCGTACTTGATCTTGCCCCGCTCGATTTCATTGATGATCTCGATCTGGGTGCCGGGCAGATAATTCCTGCTCATACTGCTTCACTCCTGGTGGACTGAGTTTGAGGGTGTCGTCTGGATGCCGTCGCGTTAGCCGCAACACAAACATCAAAAATATTCGATCATATGGAGTGGGGGCTTTCAAGCCCCCTGAGACGCGCAACCAAGTTGCACTGACCCGGAGCCATTTCGGTCCGTATTCGCGGATTCCCGAAAGGGGGCTGGAACGCCCCCCTGCATACTTCCCGCAGCGACTTGGAATTGAGAAAAGTCTTAACCCGCGGAAGGGGAAAGGCCCCTAGTCTACCATGAATTCGACCAGACTGTGTACTGGCACGGGGTCGAGACGCTTCCGGCCGCCCAGCGGAGGAAGCTCCACCACGAAGGCCGCTTCGGTCACCCGACCGCCCAGACGCTCGATAAGGCGCACCACGGCCCCCACGGTCCCACCCGTGGCAAGGAGGTCGTCGATGATTACCATGGAGTCCCCCGGCTTCACGGAATCGCGGTGCATTTCCACGATGGCCGTGCCGTATTCGAGCTCGTACTCCTCCGCGATGGTGTCGGCGGGTAATTTACCCTTCTTGCGCGCGGTAATCAGGGGAAGGCCCATCTCGTGGGCCAGGGAAGCGGCAAAAATGAAGCCCCGGGCATCCACGCCCACGATGGCGTCCACCTGAAGTTCCGTGTAGCGGGCCTTGAACTGGCCGATAACGTAGCGGAAGGCTTCGGGCACCAGGAGGAGCGTGGTGATGTCTTTGAATTGGATTCCCGGCTTGGGGAAATCGGGTACATTGCGGATATGCTGGGCGAGGTCCATGGGCGTTCCTGAGGGCGTTGCGCCGCCCCGGCTCAGGGGCGGAAGTCGTCTTCGTGGGCGGAGGCGTAGACCCGGAGGCGCTTCATCACATCCTTCTCGATCTGACGAATCCGCTCCCGGGTGAGCTTGTATTTCTTGCCCGTCTCTTCGAGGGTGTGGGCCTTGCCGTCGTACAGGCCGTAACGATAGCGGATGATATTGGCTTCCCGCTCCGTCAACTGGGTCATGAGCTCCGACATCTGCTGATCCAGCTCGATTTGCTCAATGGCCCGATCCACGCGAAGCGGTTCTATACTCTCTGGAATGCCCCGGTCCCCTTCGGAATCCGTGGTCTGAATGCGCTCCAGCGGGGTGATCACGTCCGCAAACTCTTGAAGCCGACGGGCTTCGGCCACCTTGATACCCAGATTCTTCGCCACGGCGTCGATATCGGGATACTTGCCGGACTTAATGTATTCGGACTCTACAAACTTCTTGTATCGGGCCACATTGTCCGTGATGTATACGGGGATCCGCACCGTGCGTCCGTGATTGGAAAGGGAGCGGGTCACGGCCTGGCGTATCCACCAGGTCGCATAGGTGGAGAACTTGCAGCCCCGATCCGGGTCGTAGCGTTCCACCGCCTTCATGAGCCCCAGGTTGCCCTCTTCGATCAGGTCCATCAGGGGCAAACCGTAATACAGGTATTTCTTGGCGATACTCACGACAAGGCGCAAATTGGACACAATAAGTTTCTTGCGCGCCGCCGCCTCCCCGGCCAGGGCCAGCTTGGAAAGACGTATTTCCTCAGAAGGGGAGAGCAACGGAATCTTGGAGATTTCCGCCAGATAGGTGCTGAGGCCATTTTCACGCGTATCAGACATGGACGCTCTTCAGGGTAAAAGCCCGGAGTTTCGACTCGAAGTAGATGGATCTACTCAAGGAACTGAATTCATGGGACAGATTTTTTCATATCAGAGCAACATTCTTTACAAAAGCTGAGAATTATGTCTACTCTCAACTACATGATACAAAACAGGACCGGTCGGTTCAAGGCTGAGCGCGAATGAGAAATTAGATGAAGGAATAGAATTCTCAGGAACTGTCAAGGTTTTATTCGCCCCCCCAATGCCGGGCTGGGGTTTGACAACCCGCGCCGTGGCGGGGGACAATACACCGCTATGCTCGATCCCCATGAACGATATATGACCTACGCCCTCCGGGAAGCACAACGGGCCATGGACCAGGGAGAAGTCCCCGTTGGCTGCGTGATAGTCCACGAAGGCGAGATTATTGCCAAAGCCCACAACCAGCGGGAGACCCTCCAGGACCCGACGGCCCATGCCGAAGTGATTGCCATCACAGCGGCCGCCGCGCGACTGGGCAGTTGGCGGCTGGAAAATACCCAGATGTACGTGACCCTGGAGCCCTGCCCCATGTGTGCCGGGGCTATCATTCTGTCGCGTATTCCCGAGGTGCACTACGGGGCGAGCGATCCCAAGGCCGGGGCTTGTGGTAGTCTGCTTAACCTGTTGGACGACCAGCGCTTCAATCATCAGCCCGTACTGCGAAAGGGCCTGATGGCCGATCAGTGCGGTGGACTGCTGACCAGCTTCTTCCGGAGTATCCGCGACGGAAGCCGCGCCCGTCGGAACTAGCCTCGACCGAGGTGACGGCCGGTTAAAACATTTTTGTCTCGGGCAGAGTCTAACGACCGTTATATGGACCAACACCCTCGGAGAGAACCACATGTTGCGAAACCCCAAGTTTCTAATTGCCACCCTCTTGCTCGCCTTGTTGTCGGCGCTGCCTGCTTCCGCCCTCAAGGTCGGGGCGGGTGTTCGCGTCATTACCCCCAAGACCCTGATGCCCATTTCGGGCGGCGTCGGCACGCCAGAACCCGCGACGGGCATCCAGGGTGATCTCTTTGCCCGGGCCATCGCCTTTGAAGACGGCGACGTCCGCGTGGCGCTTGTCAGTCTGGACTGCCTGGGCTTTCCGGGGGTCCTGGGGGACCAGGTCCGGCCCAAGGTGACGGGTATCCCCGGCACGAATATCCTCATCGGGGCGACCCACACCCATAGCGGACCGGATCTGTACGCCTTTCCCGATGGTCAGGGCGGCCACAACGGCGATATGGAATACATCGCCTGGGTAATCGACGAGACGGCGGCCGCGATTAATGAAGCGGTGAAAAATCTGGAGCCCGCGGCCCTCAAGATCGCCGTAGGCGAGGCGAAAGGCAAAATTGCCTACAACTACTACGCGCCGGAACTCTATGATCCGCGCTGCGGCGTGATCCAGGCCGTGGATCCCGAGGCGGGCAAGGTCATCGCGACCCTGGTGAACTATGCGAGCCACCCCGAAGTCATGGGAACGGGGCGCAAGACCATCAGCCCCGACTTCTGCGGTCCCCTTTATGATCGGATCGAGGCGGCCACGGGCGCCATGGCCATGTTCATGAATGGCGCCCAGGGCGGCATGGTCACGGCCGATTGCCGCGGCGAGGACGGAGAAGACGTCCAGACCTGGGACGAGTGCATCCGCATCGGGAATCTGCTGGCGGACGAGGCCCTGCGCATCGTGAAGGACGCCCCCCGCCAGGAGACCCCCGCGCTCTACTGCGCTTCGGAGCGGCTCCAGTTTCCCATTACGAGCCCCCTTATTAAACAGTTGTTCGGCGCTTCCGGGCTGGACTACAGCAGCGTGTCCGACGGGACCACGATTTCCACCCAGATGAATCTGGTGAATATTGGAACGGCCCAGTTGGTCAACATTCCCGGAGAGGCGCTGCCCAATATCGGCTACTACCTCAAGCGAAAGATGCCCACGGAGCACCCCTTCCTGCTTGGGCTTACCAACGACGCATTTGGCTATATCTTGACCAAAGAAGACTTCGAGAGCTTCAAACGCTACGAGTATGTGTCGCGCACCAGCCTCGGCGAGGGGACGGGCCCCCTGCTGGTGGACTCCATTCTGGCGATGGTTGGGAAACACCCCCAGCCCGCGAAACCGTAATACCGCCCCAAATCGCATCGGACCGGAGCCTTCGTCGGGAGCGCTCCGGTCCTATTTTTTTGGGGCCGTGTCGGATGGACGCTAAAGTGCGAAGCGAAAACTGCCGAAACTAAGGATGTGTTAAGAAGATACAGGCCCAATGCAGAAAGGAGGCTGGTATGACTGGAGTATCCGGAAGTGTCAGCGGCGTTGGGGCCGGTGTAAGTCAGGGCCGATATCAAGGTTCTGTGCAGTCGACTCGTCTGAAGGATCAGGAACAGTCGTCTGGTGGTGCGAGGGCCGCTGCATTGCAGTTGATTCAAAGCGCCATAACAGTAACCATGGGTACGTCCGGACACGACCTCGACGTGCTGGCTTAGCACTCACAAAACTCCTTTTGAAGGAGGCGCGGCACGGATGCTGCGCCTCCTTCACTCATTTTGGGACAGATAGGAGTCTGAAGGCTGAAGGCTGAAGAATGGGTCTTATGGGTCTTATGGGTCTTATGGGTCTTATGGGTCTTATGGGGCGTATGGACAATATTGCCCGGTCCCATAACTATCAACTTTCAGCGACCAGCTAACAACTATCAACTATCAACTATCAACTATCAACTATCAACTATCAGCCCCGCGCCTTTACCCGCCTTTCCCCGCTGGGCTAAAATGCCCCGGACCTCAAGTCCACGCAGCAGCAACGGGAAATATCAAATGCCAGGTGTAGTTCGAGTCGCGGGTTGGCTGCGTATTGCGGGGGTGGACGACGAATCCAATCAATCGGTGGTGAAAGCCGCCGGCTGGATCGCCCTTGCGGCCATGCTCATCCGGATCGTCTTCTGGTGCTACACCCAGCGCTACTGGGAAGACGCTCTCATCACCTGCCTCCACGCGGAGAATATGGCCAGCGGCTTCGGCCTCACCCATGTTCGCCCCGGCGAGCCCCCGCTGCACGGATTCACCAGCCCCCTGAGCGTCCTGGTGCCGCTGATCGGCGATCTGATGCGCGTTGGCTTCGGTGTGGAGTTCCTCAAGCTCGTTTCTATTCCCGCCAGCGCCCTCACCGTGCTCTATCTGCTGGGAATCGCCATCCACCCCAGGGTTCGCCTCTCCACGCCCCTGGCCATCATTGCCATGGGCTTCGCCGCCGTGGAACACCACCAGATCCTCTGGGGCATGGCCGGCATGGAGACCCAGTTGGCCGTGCTCATCCTCATTATGTCGGTCTACTACACCATGACGCTCGACACGGTCCCGCTGGGCATTTCACTGGGCCTGTGTATGCTTGTGCGCCCGGACTATGCCTTCTGGACCATCATTTCGGGCGTCTACGTGTTGTTCAATCGCCCTAAAGCCTTCCTGCCGGTCACGGGCATCGCATTGGCCGTGTACTTGCCTTGGATCCTGTTCACCGTGCTCTACTACGGCTCGCCCATCCCCAATACCGTCCTCGCCAAGGGCCTGGGCTACACCAAGTGGTACCAGAAGGCGCCCGAGCTCAGTTTCTTCGCGATCAAGCGCCACACCTGGCTCATGATGGCCGAGCAGTTGCACGTGCACCTCGGACCCATGTTCGCCGGACACGGCGCGAGCGTCCATCTCTTCTTCACCAAGGGCGCGGAGAGCCCCATCGCCAATTTCATGTTCGGCTTCTCCGTAATCGGCACCCTCGTCGTCTTTTTCAAGCGTCAATGGGTGCTTTGGCCCCTGGTGGCCGTGGTGGTGGTCTATAGCCTCTACTACGTCTACGTCGTGCCCGTCGTCTTCGGCTGGTACAAAATGCCCTATATACTCACGCTCCTTCTGCTCAGCCTTCGTGGACTCCAATGGGCGGGGGAGTGGATCAAGAGCGCGACATGGCGCGGGCGTTGGGAGGGGGGCTTCGCCGCCGTCTACCTCGGGCTTTTCGTCAGTGTATTGCCCATCAGCTTCTACACCGAGCGCATGATCCAGCAGTACGTCGAAAACGACGTGCGCATGGCGGCCGGCCTCTACCTCAAAGAGCGCATGAAGCCCGATGAAGCCGTGGGCTGCGAACCCCTCGGCTACATGAGCTACTACTCCCGCGGCAACGTCTACGACTGGCCCGGCCTCGCCAATCGCAAGGTCGTCGCCTGGAGCGAATCCCAGCCACCCGAACGCCGCTGCCTGGAAAACATGGTCAAAGACCTGAAGCCCGAATACCTCTTCCTCCGCGATATCGAAGTGCTCTATTTCTTCAAGAGCAACGACTGGCTGAAGGAGGCCTACCACGTGGAGAAGGTCTTTCAAGTCGACCCGGAAATCGCGCCGAAGATCCCCTGGCTTGATCGCAACATGGACACCATCTTCCGCATCTACAAAAAGAACCACCCCGACGACGCACAGCCCTACGACGCATCACTATTTCCCACCCGCAGGGACTGACGCGGACTCGTGAACCAAGGTAGCGCTCACGTCATTAACGAGCCACGATCCGTCTCCGAGAACCCGTGACTGCAACGTCCGTGGCTGTCCCGTCGTGCGCGGAGGGCACGTAACCAATCGTACCATGCCCCGTGAGACGCAGTTCATCATGTTGGGGTCGTGACGCGATTGCGCAGAAGCACATTTATCATCCAGGGCTGGAAAAAAACCAACCACGAATGGATTCAGCTCATCTGTTGGCCGCAAACAAAGATTTGAACCACGGAGACACGGAGGCGCGGAGAAAAAAAGAGAGTTTCAAAGGCGCCGAGGTGTCGCTACCGCACGCTTACGTTCAAGAAAGTTTCTCCAGATTCCCTCTCTCACACCTTTTCCTCCGTGCCTCCGTGACCTCCGTGGTCACTTAGCCTCCACCTTCCTCTCCCGAAAATACCGCAGCCCCAGCAGCGCCCCCGGAACAAAAATCAGCACCTGCGGCACCAGAAAAAGCCGCGTCTCCGGCGCGTGGGCCAACGCAAAGTGGGCGGGAAACCACACCGGCACCACCGCCCAGAAGAAGCGTTGTAGCGGCGTCGGCCACCCCTTCCAGGACGACAGCGCCATGATGGGCAATAGCCCCAGCGTTGCGAAGAGAAAGACCCACGTGCGCCACCACGTGAGGTTGAACATCAACAAGGGCAGGATGGGCTCCTTGCCCGCCGTGGGCACGATGTAGGGCCGCATGCCGTAGACCAGCCGCAGGCCCCCCACGATGCACAACCAGAGCAGCAGCGACACGCCAACAATCGCGAGAATGCGTCGGGGTGGCAGTGCAAACTTCGGCGAGAGCGCCACGCTGCTGAAGAGCAGCATCATCGGAATACACCCGCTGGTCTCCCGATTGAACGGCGCAATAATCATGAGCGGAATGATCCACAGCGGTTTCTCATGGAGAATAAGCAGTCCCGCGATAAGAAAGAGGCTCATGTCCGTGTAGGTGTTGAAGGTCATGTCCGTGTCGTAGAGCCCGTGGCACATCCCCCAGACCAGGAGCGACACGCCGAGCAAGCCTTCGATGAGCGTGAGCCCGAGCTTTCGGTAATAGGCCACCGCGAGGGAAAAAGTAAGCAGACACTGCGCGAACCGGAACAGAATGAACGCGGTGCCAATGGGCCGCGCAACACCAATCTGCTCGAAGAGCTTCACCAGGCCATAGACCATACCCTCGGTAAAGAGCCGATACTGCCACGGCGTGCCGCTTTCGCCGTTGATGACCTTCAGCGTGCGTCCCCACTGCACGGTTTCATACCATTCGAGGCCCATGAAGGTGATCTGGTAGTGCACAAAGTACACGCTGACCAAGGCGACCAGCACGGCCACCAGGACGTATTGTTTGCGAGCCATCCCGCTCATGCGAGCAGTCCAGGCGTCTTGTTTTCGTGGACTTCGCGCCAGCCGGCCAGGCCGCACAACAGGCCGGGAACGAACACCAGGACCTGCGGCAACAGCAACACACGCGACTGATCCACCGGCGCACAGAAAAGCGTCCCGACACACCACAGCGGCGCCACACTCCAAAAGATGGCCTTGAGCGGCGTCGCCCAATACCGCCACGACAGCAGCGCCAGCACGGGTAGAATGCCCACCATGCCGAAGGCATGCTCCCAGGCGGCGGGGTTCGTGAGATTGTAACGAAGCAGGCCGAAGCCCGGCGCCGCGCCGGATTCGTGCAGCGCCCAGGGGCGCGCGCCGAGAACGACGTGCAACACGACGAACAGCACGCACCACACCGCGAGGGCGGCAAAGGCCGGGCCCGCGATAGTCTTGTCCAGCGTCAGGCGGGGCTTCCAGCGCACGGCAATGGCCAGCGCCATGTAGGGAATGAGAATGCTGCTCTCGCGATTGAGCGCCGCGATTACCGTGATGGGGATGAGCCAGGCGGGTCGCCCGCCCACCAGCGCCAGCGCCGCGCCGAGATAAAGCAGGACATCGGTGGACGCATTAAATCCGAGATCCGCGCCATAGTTCGCCTGCGTCATGCCCCAGGCCAATGCGCTCAGCCCCAACACCGCCGGATAAGGGTGGATGCCAAGCTTCCGATAGAAAACAAAGGCTAATACAAAGAGCAAGAGATTCTGAAATAGACGAAGCGCCACAAAAGTAAGTCCCACCGGGCGCGGAACCCCGAGGGCCCCCGCCGAATTCACCGCCACGACCACCAGACGATCCGTGAGCACGCGGTACTGATCCGGCGCGGGAGCCGTGCCGTTCGCGACGGCCTCAAGACGCGGCCAGTAGTTGGCCTCCTGCCAGGCCAGGCCCTCAGTCTTGATCTGGCTGAAGCCCGTGATGAGGCTCAGCAGGAGTAGAGCCACAACGATGGTGGCCGTTTTCAATATAGGGTTCACGTCGTCCTGGCGCTCCGATTGCCCGAGCATCCTAACATGACGCGCACCGACGGGGACAGCATCCGCCTGGCCCACGACCTTGAGCATGGAAAAGTATCGCCGATCCAGGTGGAGGCTGTACCCATGAAGAAACGTAACCCGTGTTAACGGATGTGTGTACAAGCCCGTCGGATAGCGCCAGAACCAAGGTTCCTAAAGTAAATGTGCAAGCTGGGAGCGCTGGCATCCCTGCCGGCCATGCACCGAAGGTGCATGCTGACCGTGCGGGGATCGCAAAGGACTTCCATCGACTGCGCTGCAAAATGGCGGGGGCATAATCTCATCTCTGTTGCTCAGGCACCCGATTCGTGCACCTTCGGTGCATGGTGCCGGCAGGGATGCCGGCGCTCCCAGAATCCGCGATCTTTTGGCCGCTATAAGACACGACGAGGAATGCGGATCGAAACTGGCTGAGCGTTGCCAATGCCAATGACTTCGCAAAATCAGCTAAACTATGGCTCACCGTAGGAAGGAAATGCACCCATGCCCCGATTCGGCGTCACGCCGCAAAAAGAAGCCGAACTCCTCCGCCAGATGGAGGCTTGCGGGATCCGCGAAGAAGATCTCGACGAATCCTTCGTGCGCGGCAGCGGCTCCGGTGGTCAGAAGATCAACAAGACCTCTTCCTGCGTCCAGTTGAGCCACCGCCCCAGCGGACTCGAAGTCAAGGTGCAGGAGGCGCGCTCCCAGTCGCTCAATCGCTTCTTCGCGCGGCGTCGCCTCTGCGAACTCATGGAAGAGCGCACCCTCGGCAAAAAAAGTCCCGAGGCCCTGCGTCAGGAGAAAATCCGGAAGCAGAAAAAGCGGCGGAAACGTCGGAGCGCTCCGCAGGAAGAAAAAAATAATTGATTTAGTATTATTTGTTCCGAATATGCGGGGTATGTGGTATATTCAGATTGTTGGTTGGCCTGTTAAGCGCTCGGAAGAGCAAACGGACCAAAACTAAGAATTTCGCTGGACTTTTGTCAAGTGTAATGAGATAATCAACGCGTTACGTCGACGCAAATCGCGCAAAGATCGATTTTTCGGTGGGAATACCAGGAATTCTGGCCGGGGTCGGGGGACCTCACGCCGCACAATAGAATGTTCCAGGTCGCGCGGGTCACATGTGACGTCATCCACATCATCATGGGTTCTCTGACGGGGATACCCCGACAAAGCGGGTGTGTGGAGATGGAACATCGGGTTCCGCAGGCGCTTACCGACCGACCCGAATAACATCTCAACTGAATAACGGCAGTGGAGAACGTGTGGGGAATTTCTTGCAGTACGATGCCGCCCGGTTCTGAAGGTCCACCGACCATAGAGCCGGGACCTGGTTATCGCGAATCGAGGTACCGTTGAATTCGAGTTCGTTGGTTCGAAATGGCCGATCGGATGGGTCCGATCTGGCGGCGTACCCGTCGGGGCATTTTATTCGAGATTATGAAAGCGTTGCGATGGCTGATTCAGCCGGGACGAGAGAGGCAAAAGCGGGCCGCCCACTGATACTGGTCGTGGATGATGACCGGGTTACGGTTCGCCTTTTGGATCGGCTTCTTCGCAGCACCGGCTTCAGCACCCTGCTGGCGGGTGATCTTGCGGAGGCGGAAGCGCTGCTGAGGGCGCACCCGATCACCCTCGTGCTGCTGGATGTCCATCTGCCCGACGGGAATGGTCTCGACTTTTGCGCGCGGATGAGCTCCGGGGCGGCGCCGTCCGATATCCCGGTGCTATTCATATCCTCCAACAGCGACGAGTCGACCAAGGTTCAGGGCTTTGCCTCTGGGGCGGTAGACTACATCACCAAGCCACTGGCGGCGGGCGAAGTACTGGCGCGGGTGCGCACGCACCTCCGCCTTCGCATGGCCTATGAGTCCCTGGCCCGTTTCCATGCGGAGCGCATCGAGCAGATCGCGACGACCCAGCAGTCGCTGATGCCCCTACCGGAGAGTCTTCCCGAAGCGAATTTTGAGGTGTGCATTCGCCAGTTCCACGGGGCGGGCGGTGACTTCTACGATGTATTCATGGTCGGTAATCGTACGGCGGACTATGTGGTGGCCGATGCCAGCGGGCACAACCTCGGGGTATCGCTCTGGACCGCGTCCTTCAAGGCGCTCCTGGCGGAATATGCCTCGGTCTTGAACACCCCGTCGGAAATCCTCGTCATGATCAACCGGACCCTTCGCCGGGTTCTTCCCGAGACGGCGTACTTCACGGCGATTTACGTCCGCCTCAATCGTGAGTTCAACACCCTGACGCTGGTGAGCGCCGGACATCCACCCGCCGTGCTCGTTCCGGCGAGCGGGGGGCCGGTCCAGGTGCTCCAGCAGGAGGGGGACGTGGTGGGCATTTTTCCCGATCCCGTTTTCAGCGTCCTCGAACTGCGGGTGCATCCGGGTGACCGGCTTTATCTCTGTACCGACGGGCTTATTGAGCTCACGGAATCGCGATCCGACGGGGTTGCGCGTCTGGAAGAGGCCTGCGGCGCCACCGCCCATCTGCCGATGGCGGAGGCCGTTACCACCATCGTGGAGCGGCTCTGCGCCTTCTCCGAACTCAATGATGACATCATTCTCCAGGGTATCTGTGTATGAACACCGAGGTACAAAAGCGTCGCATCGATTCCGCCGGCTTTGCCTTCGAGGTGGAGTCGCGCCTGGCGCTGGTGGACGATATTTGCGTGACGGCCCGTGAGCTGCTGGGCCGGCACGGTCTGGAGCATGTTCAGTTTGATGTGGATCTGCTGTTGCGCGAGTTTATCGTCAATGGGATGGAGCACGGGAACGGTCTGGATGGGAAGAAAAAAGTCGCGGTGGACTTCAGGATAGGGCCAAAGTGGATTGTGGTGCGGATCCAGGACGAAGGTCCGGGCTTCCGCTGGCGCACATTGAGCCGAACCCCCCCGGAAGAAGTGTCCACCTCGGGGCGCGGACTGGCCATCGGCGCGCTGTATGCCCACCGGGTTCGGTTCAACAACGCGGGGAACCAGGTTACGCTTTGGATAAGCAAGACTACGAAAAAGGAAAGCGAGGGACTATGAGCGTGTGCGAAATACTTCGAGAGGGCCCCAGGGCGCGCGTCGTCCTGGATGGGAAACTGACCGCAACGGAGGTGCCGGAGTTGCAAGCGGCGATCAAAGGCGAAGTTGCCGCCGGGGCGTCGGAATTCGTGGTGGACATGGCCGCCACCACCCACATTGATTCCACGGGCATCGGATTGCTTATCGCGACGCACAACAGTCTCGGTGCGGTTCAGGGCACGCTCCAGATAGTCAACGCCGGACCGGATATTTACGGCCTGCTGCGCAGCATGCGCCTGGTGGATCGCCTGCGGGTTACGGCGGCCGGGGAGACGAAGAATGGATGACGATCTGCTGAAGGAATTCATCAATGAATGCCGCGAGCATCTGGTGACCATCGAGACGGATCTGTTGGCGCTGGAAGAAGGCGGGGCCGATATTGACGAACCCCTCGTCAACAAGGTCTTCCGCGCGGCCCACTCCATCAAAGGGGGGAGTGGTTTCTTCGGGCTGAACAACGTGAAGGAGCTTTCGCACAAGGCGGAAACCGTGCTGGATATGATCCGGTCGCGAAAGATGGCGCCGAACTCCGAGGTGACCAACATCCTCCTCGCGGCCTTCGACAAGCTCCGGGAGCTCATCAACAGCACCGAAACCAGCGACCAGGCCGATATCGGCGACCTGCTGGTGGCCCTGACCGGGCTGGCCTCGTCCTATCTCCCGCCGGACCAGAAGGCTTCGCTCACGAGCTTTGTCGATCTGCCCGCGCCCTGCGCCAGCGGCAAAATTACGCTGCCGCAAATCGACGTGGATCGCGCCCGTGCGGCGGGTCTCTACATTTACTGGGTGGATTGTGACCTGATCCACGATATTGAAGAAAAAGGGCAAACGGTCCTGTCTGTCTTCAACACGCTGACCGTCGTGGGCGACGTGCTGGACTGCGCCGTGGATTTCGATGCCGTGGGTAATCTGGACGGGGTCGTGGGCAATCGCGTCCCCCTTCGCCTCGTGGTCGCCACCGTGCTTGAGCCCGATATGGCCGGCGGTCTCTTTGACACCATCGAAGAGTCGCGCATCCATCTGCTCCTCGATCCCCGCGCGCCCATCGCGCCGGCGGTGGCCGCCCCCGCGCCCATCGTTCACGCGGCCCCCGAGCCCGAGGCCGCCCCGGTGGTCGCTGTTCCCGCTCCACCCGCCCCGGTCGTCGCCGCCGCACCCGCCGCACCCGCCCCGCGCGGTGCCGAAGCGGCCTCCGCGCAGAGTGGAGCCTCCGACGAGACCCTTCGCATCAACGTCACCCTGCTTGAGGCGCTGATGAACCTGGCGGGCGAACTGGTGCTCAGCCGCAACCAGCTCCGCGCGGCGGTCTCCAACAACGATCAGCAAATGCTTTCGTCCGCGGACCAGCGGATTAATCAGGTGACCTCGGAACTGCAGGACGTGATCATGCAGACCCGGCTCCAGCCGATCGGCAATGTCTTTTCAAAGTTTCCACGGGTCGTCCGGGATCTCTCCCGCTCATTGGGGAAGGAGATCGATCTGGAAATCCTGGGGAAAGACGTGGCCCTCGACAAGACCATGCTGGAGGGGCTCTCCGATCCCCTCACGCATATGGTGCGCAACGCGGTGGACCACGGGATTGAAGGGGCCGCGGAGCGCGCGGCCGCCGGCAAGAAAGCCGCGGGCACCGTTCGCATCGACGCGCGCCACGAGGCCGGACAGGTGGTGGTGGAGATATCCGACGACGGCAAAGGTCTTCACCCGGATGCGATAGCGGAATCCGCCATGCGCAAGGGGCTTATCTCGGCCGAGAAAGTTCAGGGTATGTCTTCCCAGGACAAGCAGGCCCTCATCTTCCTTCCCGGCCTTTCCACCGCCCAGGTCATTTCCGATGTGTCGGGCCGCGGCGTGGGCATGGACGTGGTAAAAACCAATCTGGATCGCCTCGGCGGGCAGGTGGAGATCGACTCCGTCCCCGGCAAGGGATCCACGTTCCGCATCAAGCTGCCGCTGACCCTGGCCATCATTCCGTCCCTGCTGGTTTCCCTGGATGAAGAGCGCTTCGCCATTCCCCAGGCGAATATCGAGGAACTCTTGCGCCTCCGTGCGGAGGAAGTACAGGAGCGCATCGAGATCGTGGGCGATGCCGAAGTGCTCCTCCTGCGCGAACGCATGATCCCCCTGGCGCGCCTTTCCGAAGTCATCGGCACGGTGCCCACCTATGTGGATCCAGTCACCGAACGGGCGGAATTTGACCGCCGCTCGCGTCTGGCGGATCGTCGATCGCCCATCTACGGCGAGCGCGACGACAGGCCCGAGACCTCGGAGACTCCTGAGAGCCTGCGCCCCCGAAGTGAAAAGGGCCGGCGCCGCTCCCGCGCTTCGGCCCTGGAAATTGCCGTGCTCAATACCGGCACCCTGACCTTCGGTCTGGTGGTGGGTTCCTTCCACGCCACGGAAGAAGTGGTGGTTAAGCCCCTGGGACGGCGCTTCAAGGCGCTCCGGGAATATTCCGGGGCCACCATTCTGGGCGACGGCGCCGTTGCGCTCATCCTCGACGCATCGGGAATAGCGGCCAAGGCCGATCTGGCCTCGGTGTCGGGCACGGCCCGGGCCACGGAGCTTCAGGCCGAGGCGGAATCACAGCGTATGCAGGACGTACATTCGTTCCTGCTTTTCCAGAACGGCCCCAGCGAGTCCTGCGCCCTGCCCCTGGATGTGGTCCAGCGCATCGAGCGCATACAGCACGACCAGATCGAACGTCTGGGACGCCACCGCACCATGCAGTACCGCGGCGGATCGCTTCCTCTGGTCAGCCTCTCCGACGCCGCGAGTTTCACCTCACTGGACGAAATGGCCGACCCGGTCGTCTTCGTTTCGAGTGTCCACGGCCGCGAGATTGGCCTGATGGGCACCATGCCGGTGGATGTGATCGAGACCCGCGTAAACATTGACCAGAGCACGCACCGCCAGACCGGCATCGCGGGCTCGGCCATCATCAACGGCAAAACCACCTTCGTGGCCGATCTCCACGAACTGATCGACGTGCTCCACCCCGAATGGGGCGATCAGTCCCGGTCGACCCGTGCGAAATCCGTCGCGGCGGCTGTGGAACGGGGGGAGACCATTCTGCTGGCGGAAGATTCCGACTTCTTCCGGGCGCAGGTGAAGCGCTATCTGGAGGAGGACGGACTCACCGTGCTCGATGCGCCCGACGGCGAGGCCGCCTGGGAACTCCTGATGGAGAATCTGGACAGTGTCACCCTGGTTGTTTCCGATATTGAAATGCCGCGCCTGACCGGGCTGGGACTCGCCACGCGTATTCGGAGCGATGCCCGCACCGCGGGTCTGCCCATAATCGCCGTGTCCTCGCTCGCGGGCGAAGAGGACGCCGCCCGGGGCATCGCAGCGGGCATCACGGAATATCAGGTGAAGCTCGATCGGGAGACGCTCCTTTCGCGCGTCCACCACTTTATGACCCAGCAACGAAAACTGAAAACGAAATAGGCACGAGCGCTCCGGCGCGCCCGAGTGATGTGCGGGTGCCGAGTGACGTGTGATGCTTATAACTTGAGAGGAGGAGCGGCCATGCTGAACCTTAAAAACCTGACAATCAAAAAGAAACTATTGGGGTCCTTCGGCATCTTGGTACTGGTCAGTCTCGTACTGGGCGGAATCGCGTGGTATGAGGGGTGGGAAAATCGGAGCGTGCTTACGGAAATCGCCGACGTACGGCTGCCCAGTATCACGGGCCTGGCGGAGATGGAGCGCGGGCGCCTTACCATCGATATCGTCAAAGAGGCTCTGGGCAACAGCCTTACCGATCCGGCCGGTCGTGAAGAGTTTCACGCGGCGATGAAAGAGGCGGAAACCAGGATTTCCGCCGGGCGAACGCTATACGAGCCCCTCCCCCAAACGGTTGAGGAGGCTGCGGAGTGGAAAAAGTTTGTCCCCGCCTGGGATTCGTGGTGGAAGGCGCATACGGACTATATCGCGGCGGAGCGGAAATTTGCCGCCTTTGATGTCATGAATCCCGCCCTGGTGCAGCGCGATCTGGAGAAGTTCCGGGGCGCCCATTTCAAATTGCAGATGGACCTGCTCGAATTGATCGACGGCAGCGCCACGATGGAAGGGGGCGACGACCCCACGGTGTGCGGCCTGGGAAAATGGCTGCCCGAGTTCAGCACCACGAATGCCGATCTCGCGGCGCTCGTGGAATCCATCAAGCCCAGCCACGACAAGACCCATGAACTTGTCCGCCAGGTGAAGGCTTTGGCGACCCAGGGTGATGCCGAGGGCGCCCGCTCCCTGCTTCAGGGAGACCTGCGCACCTCCATCGGCGAGACCCTTGCAAAATTCGACGGGATCATCGCCAAGGTGGACGAGGCCAACGTTTTGCTTGCCGATATGGCGGCGGCGATGGAGGTGGTGGACAGCGTTTCGCCCGCCGTGGAAACGGGTATGGACGAGTTGTTGAGAATCAATTTCGAAGTCGCCGATGCACAGGCGGATGGCGCTCGAAATCGAGCCGAGATCCTCGAAATGGTCAGCCTCACGGCCCTGGTTCTCGGCGTGCTGATAGCGATCGTGCTGGGCCTGGTCGTCAGCCGCTCGGTGACGTTGCCGATCACGAACGCCGCCGTCATGCTGAAGGATATTTCCGAAGGCGAAGGCGACTTGACGAAGCGCCTCATCACGCCGAACAACGACGAGATCGGTGAGATGGCGAAGTATTTCAACAACTTCGTTGAAAAGCTTCAGGGCATCGTCGGACAGATGGCGAACAACGCGTACGCAGTCGCGGCCTCCGCCACCCAGTTGTCGGCGGTGAGCGAACAGACCGCCGGCAATGTGCAGGTGCTTTCCAACAAGACCTCCACCGTGGCGGCCGCCGCGGAAGAGGCGAGCGCCAACACCCTTTCGGTGGCGGCGAGCATGGAAGAGGCTTCCATCAACCTGAGTTCCGTGGCCAGCGCGACCGAAGAGATGAGCGCGACCATCGGCGAGATCGCGTCCAATTCCGAGCGCGCGCGCATGATCAGCAACGAGGCGGGTCAGCAGGCGGCCTCCGTTTCCGCCATGATGCAGGAACTTGGCCTGGCCGCCCAGGAGATCGGCAAGGTCACTGAGACGATTACGGATATCTCGTCCCAGACCAATCTCCTTGCGCTAAATGCCACGATCGAGGCGGCCCGTGCCGGTGCCGCGGGCAAGGGCTTTGCCGTGGTGGCCAACGAGATCAAGGATCTGGCCCGCCAGACGGCGCTGGCGACGGAGGACATCAAGGCGAAGATTGCGGGCGTCCAGGGTTCGTCGGGCAGCGCAATCTCGGATATCGAGAAGATCACGGGCGTCATCGGCGAGGTTGGCCACCTGGTGTCCGGCATCGCGGCGGCGATTGAAGAGCAGGCCGTGGTCACGAAAGACGTGGCGGGCAACATCGCCCAGGCCTCCGCGGGCGTACAGGAGGCCAACGAGCGGGTGGGTCAGACCGCCTCGGTGTCCAAGATGATTGCGGAGGATATCGCAGGCGTCAGCGGCGCCGCTGCGGAAATTCGCGCGGGCGGGGAGCAGGTCCAGTCCAGCGCGGCGGGTCTTTCCGAAGCGGCGGCCCAGTTGAATGCC
This sequence comes from Candidatus Hydrogenedentota bacterium, assembly GCA_016791475.1. NCBI lineage: Bacteria > Pseudomonadati > Candidatus Hydrogenedentota > Candidatus Hydrogenedentota bacterium. The sequence goes on along the minus strand of JAEUWI010000023.1, from coordinate 74,601 downwards.
CTCGTGGGCCAGTTCAAAGTCTGAAGTTGAATTCGGTGAACGCCGGGTCGGTCTGCTGGGAGGCGGCCGTCCCGGCGGCTCCGGAGGGGTAGGTTTTCGCCATGTGGCAGCCATGGCGCGAACCCTGTACACCACACCGCGTGTGGAGGAGATCGTCGGGACTGTGTCGCTGAAACGTACTTAAGTGTCTAAATGGAAGGAAAAAACTCAATGAAGCTCGCGTACCGAAGTTTACTGATGATCGCCGTTGCAACCTTTCCGTTGATCATCGCGTTGCTCTACTTCATGGTTACGGGCATCAACAAGGACATAGCCTTCGCGCGCCAGGAACTGCTGGGGAACGCCTATCAACGGGCGCTTGAGGGCGTGCTCGAGCCCGTGCTCAAACTCAGCCTGGCCCGAGTACATGGAGAAAAATCCGCAAGGATTGCGGGCGACATCGACGGTGCCTTTACCAACCTGATCGCCGTGGATGGCGAGTTGGGCGAGGCGCTCGATTTCACGCCCGAGGGGCTGGCCCAGCGCAAGCGCCAGCACGCGAGCGCGGCGGCGGTCGCCGCAAAATGGGACCAGATCAAAGGGGCGGGCGACGGCATGACCCCGGAACAACTCGCCGGGCTCGTTGCCGATCTGCGGACGATGATCACCCACGCGGGCGATACCTCCAATCTCATTCTGGATCCGGATCTCGACAGTTACTATCTGATGGACGTTACCCTCATCGCCATGCCCCAGATGCAGGAGCGCATCGCGCGGATCGGAGTGGACATGCGCGCGCTCTTTGAGGCCGTGGAGCTCACCCAGGAACAGCGGATTGCCCTCGCCGTCCAGGCGGCCATGCTGCGCGAAGCGGATATCGCCCGGATTCTGGCCGACATGGACACGGCGCTGAATGAGGATGCCGGCGCGAATGGGGTGAGCGAGACCCTGGCCACGAACCTGCCCACGGCACTTTCAGGCGCTGTGGATCCCGCCCTGGCCCTGGCGGAGGCCCTGGAGGCCCGCGCCGACGGCCGAGGGGATACGAGTGCCGAAGTCTTCTCGGAGCTTTGCGAGAAGGCGCTCGAGCAGAATTTTCGCGGTTGGGACGTGGCCGTCGCGGAACTGGACAGGCTCCTCGAGATCCGCATCGCGTCGCTGCGCTCCAGCGGCCTCTTCGCCCTCGTAATTCTATTGATTGGCGTTTCCGCGGCCATCGGACTGGCCGTCGTGATCAGCCGGGGCATCACGCGACCGATTCGCAATGTGGCCGAATTGCTGAAGGACATTGCTCAGGGTGAGGGGGATCTGACGAGGCGGCTCAATCTTTCGAGCCGCGACGAGATCGGTGAGCTGGCCTCTCACTTCGACAGCTTCGTCGAAAAGCTTCAGGGTATCGTCGGGAAGATGGCGTCCATGACCCACGCCGTCGCATCGTCGGCCTCGGAATTGTCCGTGGTCAGCGAGCAAACATCGCACAGTGTGCGTCTCCTTTCCGATCGGACGGCGACGGTGGCGGCGGCGGCCGAGGAGGCCAGCGCCAATACCCTCTCGGTGGCGGCGAGCATGGAGGAGGCCGCGACCAATCTGACGTCGGTGGCCGGGGCCACGGAGCAGATGAGCGCCACGGTCGGCGAGATCGCATCCAACGCGGAGCGCGCCCGATCAATCAGTCTCGACGCGGCCCAGCAGGCGGCCACGGTCTCCCGGATGATGCAGGAACTCGGGCGTGCCGCCCAGGAAATAGGCAAAGTCACGGAGACGATCACGGAGATTTCCTCCCAGACCAATCTCCTGGCCCTCAACGCGACCATCGAGGCCGCGCGCGCGGGCGCGGCGGGCAAGGGCTTTGCCGTCGTGGCCAACGAGATCAAAGAGCTTGCCCGGCAGACCTCGCAGGCGACGGAAGACATCAAAGGCAAAATAGACGGTGTCCAGGGTGCGTCGGGCACGGCCATTGCCGACATCGAGCGAATCACGGCGGTCATCGCCGAAGTGGGCAATCTGGTTAATGGAATTGCGGCGGCGATAGAAGAGCAGGCCGTCGTGACGAAGGATGTGGCGGGAAACATTTCGCAGGCCTCGGCCGGTGTACAGGAGGCCAACGAACGCGTGGGCCAGACGGCGTCCGTGTCGCGGCTCATGGCGGAAGACATTGCCGGCGTGAGTCAGGTGGCGGTGGAGATACGGGCGGGTGGCGAGCAGGTCCAGGCGAGCGCCTCCGGACTTTCCGAAGTGGCCGCCGAACTCCGCGCACTCGCGGGCCAGTTCAAGGTATAAGATCGGCGATTGGGTCCCGCACGGGGCCTGTAAGTCGCCTGGAGAAAGGAAAAGGCAAACCATGGAATACGATGGCGAAAATGGGGATGGCATGTTGATCACCGGTTTTTCGGTGAGCGATGCGTCTTTTGGCGTGGATGCGCGGCTGGTGCTCGAAGTGGTGAAGGTGGGGGAGCTCACCCACGTCCACGGCGCGCCGCGCGATGTGGTGGGAATCCGCAATCTGCGCGGCCGGATCGTGACGGTGATCGACATGGCGGCCCACCTCGGGCTGGGCAGCGTGGCCATCGGGCCGGACAGCCGCCTCTTGATCATGGAGAATCAGGGAGAGTCCTTTGGTTTTCTGGTGGAGGCGGTTACCGATGCGCTCTCTATTGAGGAGCAGGGCCTGAGCGCGCCGCCGGCCAGCCTCGATCCCGTGTTGCGCGGTCGCTTACTCGGTGTGTGGCGGGAGAACGACCGTCTCACTGCGGTGCTGGATCCCGCGACCTTGTTCCGCTGGGAGGAGTCGCCCGTGTGAGGGGGAGCGGCGCGTGATGCGCCACGCCAGTTTGAAGTTGTGATCGATGCGGGGGTCCGGCGGGCCGGGCGCCGTTGATACTGCGGGAGTGGATTGAATTGAGAGTTGTAGTTGCGGATGACGCCATACTTTTTAGACGCGTAATGGAGCAGGTGCTGGGTTCCCTGCCTGGCGTGGAGGTGGTGGGGCTCGCCCAGAACGGAAAAATCGCCCTCCAGAAGGTACAGGAGCTGAAGCCCGATTTGCTGACGCTGGACATGGAGATGCCCGAAATGGACGGGCTGGCCGTGCTGGATGCCTTGAAAGGCGTGCCGGGCGCGCCCGCCGTGATCGTGGTGAGCGCGCTTACGCTCCACGGCGGTCGCTTGACGCTTCAGGCGCTGCAACGCGGCGCGTTCGACTTTATCACCAAGCCCGACGAGGCGGGCGCGGAGAAGAGTCGAGAATCGCTGCGCCAGGAACTCACTCCCCGGGTCAAGGCCCTTTCGCTCCGCCTGGGCGTGCGCGGGATCCTGCGCGGCAACACCACGACAACACCGCCGTCTCCGCCCGCGCCCGCCATCGCCGCCCCCGTGACCGCAGTTCCGGCCCGAGGTGTTCCCGTGACCCAGAAACCGGAAGCAGTGCTAATCGGCGTTTCCACGGGTGGGCCCAATACCCTGGCCACGCTGCTGCCGGCGCTGCCGCCGACCCTGGGCGTTCCCGTACTCATCGTTCAGCATATGCCGCCCCTCTTCACCCAGTCCCTCGCGGAGAATCTGGACGCGAAGTGCGCCCTGCGCGTGCGGGAAGCGACGCACGAGGAGATCGCGGAGCCGAACACGGTCTACATCGCGCCCGGGGGACGCCAGATGCGCCTCGCACCGGGTCCGGATGGTCGGAAGATCATCCAGATTACCGATGATCCCCCCGAGAACAACTGCCGACCGGCGGTGGACTATCTTTTCCGTTCCGCAGCCATGCACTTTCCGGGGCGATCGATGGCGGTCATCCTGACGGGAATGGGGAGCGATGGCACCCTGGGCCTTCGCCTGCTCAAGCGGCACGGCTGTCATGTTATCGCGCAAGATGAATCGAGCAGCGTGGTCTGGGGCATGCCCAAGGCCGCCGTGGAGGCCGGGGTGACCGACGTCGTGCTGCCCCTGGACGCCATCGCGGGCAAGATCACGTCGCTGGTCCGTGGAGGACTTCCGTAATGGCCGTGCAACTCACGAAAGATGAACTTGCCGCGTGGAGCCGCTTCGTCATGGAGCTTTGCGGTATTTATCTGGATGGCTCCAAGGCCTATCTGATCGAGACGCGCCTCTCCGTGCTCATGCGCGAGACCGGCGCGGCCAACTGGTCCGAGCTGATGTATAAAGTCAAAGGAGACGCGTCGGGAGCCCTGAAGCGCAAGGTAATCGACGCCATCACCACCAACGAGACGTCGTTCTTTCGCGATACCTCGCCCTTCGAATTGCTGCAGCACAAGCTCTTCCCGGAACTGATAGACCGGCGGACGAAGGCCAATTTGAAGCCGATTCCCATTCGGATTCTCAGCGCGGCCTGCTCCACGGGCCAGGAGGCCTACAGCACCGTCATCGTGCTGAAGGAATTGCTGGGAGATTTCCGGGGCTATGACATCCGGATCCTGGGGCTGGATATTTCCGACGCCGCCGTGGCTCAGGCGAGCTATGCCCACTATCTGCGCTCCGACCTCGATCGGGGCATGAGTCCCGACAAGCTCAACAAGCACTTTGAGCCCGTGGGCGATCGATGGAAAGTGCGGGACGAGCTCCGCGCGACCACCACCTTTCGCCGGGCCAACCTGCTGGAGCCCGTACTCGCCACCGCCCCCTTCGACATCGTATTCTGCCGCAATGTGGCCATCTATTTTACCGAGCCCGACAAGATCAAGCTGTTCCAGAATCTGGGTCGGGCGCTGGCGCGGGATGGCGCACTCATCATCGGCTCCACGGAGTCCATTACCGGGCTCTGTCCGGAGTTCGAGCCCCAGCGCTATCTCCGCTCCGTGTTCTACCAGAAGAAGGCGTAGTCGGCGATCGCGTGGCTCACGCGATTCCTCCGGCCCGGGGGCGCCGCGTACTTGTTATTGAAGCTCGGGCTTATCAATAATTCGGGCCAATCGCGCGCTCCAAACCGACGCGCTGGTCCCCGGTCCCTGCTCGGAGCTTCACCTCGTGCCCTCATCCCACAGCCTGGCAAAACACGCCCGGGTCGTCCTGCTGCTCAATATCCTGTACAACGTCGCGGACGCGCTCTGCAGCGTATTCGTCGGCGTCTATTTCTATATTCACAGCCTGCGTTTCGAAGTCGTCTGTTACCACTACCTCGCCCTGTACTTTGTCACCCCCGTGGTGTACCTGCTCTCAGGATGGTACGCCCAGCGCTTCGACCGCCTCCACGTCTTTCGATTTGGCGTGGCGTTTCACGCCATCTACTATGGCCTCCTTCTCTACCTTCAACAGGACGCCGCCAACCACGCCGTGGCCCTCGGCTGCGTGCTCGGGGTCGCCTGGGGGCTTTTCTGGGCCGGGAACAACACCTTCAACTACGACGTGGTCAATGCCGCCCAGCGCGACTACTTCTTCGGATGGCTCAACGCCGTGACCGGCGCGTCGCGCTTTGCCGCTCCGGCGCTGAGCGCTTTGATTCTCTACCTGGTTCCCGGCGAGGAGCGCGGCTACTACGTGCTCTTTGCCACGGCGGTGGGCCTCTACCTGTGCAGCGTCGTCGCAAGCGCCTGGGTGCCGACCGACAGCCAGTGCCGCCCCTTCCACCTGGCCCGGGCGCTCTTTCCCGGGCGGGAGCAGCGGGACTGGCGACTGGTCATGTGGGCCTCCGTGACCCAGGCGGGATCCTTTCATATCTTCTACATCCTGCTCGGCCTGGCCATGTATATGAAGACGGGGAACGCGGCCACGGTGGGCGCCTTTACCTCCTTCCAGTACCTGGCGGGCATTGCCGTCTCCTTCTATGCCGGGCGCCGCGTGCGGCGGGATACCCGCAGGGCCTACATGTTCTGGGGCACCGTTTCACTGGTGGGCGCCGGAGCCATAATCGGCTGGGAAATCAGCGTTCCCTCGCTCATACTCTTTGGCTTCATCCGTTCCATCGCGGAACCGCTTTACATGATTCCCTACTCCAGCATTCGTCTCGACATCATCGATGGCAGTGTCCGCGATCCGGCCGAGCGGATTGAGTACATGTGCGCGAGCGAGGTGCCCCTGGCGATTGGGCGGGTGCTGATGATGGTACTGTTGCTGGTTCTTTCGGGTACCCTGGACGAGCTCGGGCTTCGAATCGCCCTGTTTTTACTCTGCGCGAACCGGATCGTAACGTACCTGATAATTGTGCGAACAAGTGTGGTGCAAAAGGGGGCCATAATGGTATGATATTGATGGAGGAGGGGCCTTGACAGTCCAAGGTCTTGCCGGAGCGGTGTGCTTGCCGAGCCGGTACCCAAGAACGACCTCCTGTTCCGGGAATGCTCGGACCTAGGGGGTACGGGGCGAAGCAGTGGCGACAAAACGTTCCACAATTGAGCGGTACAGTGTCACATGTAAGTGTGGCAACGTGATGCGTGTGCGTAAGCGGCATTTCGGTCGTATGTGCCGTTGTACCGTCTGCGAATTTCCCATTTATGTGACCATCAACAGCGTCACGCCGCCGGTGCACCCCGAGGACAAGAAGGAATTCCATCACTACGACGCCGCCTCCATCCCGTTTAAGTGGGAGAAGGGCGATCTGCTCATGGAGCTCTACGACGTGCGCGATGAGCTGGGGCGCGGAGGCATGGGGGTGGTTCACCGGGTCCACCATCGCGGCTGGGGCATTGATGTTGCCGTGAAGAGTCCAAAGGAGCGGCTGGTGGAGGAGCGGGGCTGGGTGGCGACTTTTGAGCACGAGTGCGAGACCTGGGTGAATCTGCCGCCCCACCCGAATACCGTCATATGCTATTGCGTGCGTCGCCTCGGCGATATTCCCCGGGTGTTTGTGGAGTATGTGGACGGCCCGGATCTGGGGAACATGATCCGGGACAAGAGCCTCTACCGGGGATCGCTGGAAGAAAAGCTGCACCGGATGTTCGACATTATCATCCAGGTGTGCAAGGGCTTGAACCACGCCCATGTCAACGGGGTGGTCCACCAGGACGTGAAACCGAAGAATATTCTGGTGGCGAAGACGGGCGAGGTCAAGGTGACGGATTTCGGCCTGGCGCGGGTGGGTGTGGCGGAGCGGGACCCCGGTTCGAGCAGCCCGGGGAAACTGATTCGCTGGGGGCCCCTGGGCGGGACGCCCGTATACAGTTCGCCCGATTATAAGCGCCTTAACGAAGTGACGGCCCAGAGCGATGTGTGGAGTCTGGGGCTCGCCATCCTGGAGATGTTCAGCGGAGAAGTTTTCTGGCACGACGGCCAGGAGGCGCGCTCCACGATGAAGACGCTGCTCCAGTATGGCGCGCGCTATCCGGAGGTGCCGCGCATCCCAAAGTCGCTGGTGCCGGTGCTCGAGCAGTGCTTCGAGGTGGAGCCGTCCGCACGTCCGGACGGGATGCTCGGGCTGGCGCGGCTGATCGAGGAGGTGTACCGCAAAGAGATCGGGCGGGTCTATCATCGATCCAGCCATGACCTGGAAGTGCACAGCTTCGATCTGATGAACAATCGGGCCGTTTCGCTGGCGGACCTGGGTCAGGCCTATGAAGCCGAGGCCCTGTGGACTGAAATCCGCGGCGCGGACCCCAATCACATCGAGGCGCGCTACAATCTGGCGCTGCACCAGTGGCGCGTCGGCAAGATTTCCGACAACGAAGTCGTCGCGAAGTTGTATCGCCTCTGCGCCCTCCACGAGGGCCACTGGATGCCGCCCTACCTGCTGGCCCGCGTGCTGGTGGAGCGGGGCGACGCGGCGGCGGCCTGCACGGTCCTGGACAATCTCAGCCCTGCGGACAAGCGGAGCCGCGAAGTGGCTTTTGGCATAGCCGTATCCCACGAGCGCATGCCCAAGGACAAAAAAAAGATCTGGGAACTCCTCGCCCATTCGACGGCGCTCACCGCGGTCCATCTTTCCAACGATGGCAGCCATTTTCTATCGGGTTGCCTGGCGGGCAGGATTCGTTACTGGGAGCGCCACGAGCACCGGCTGCTCAGGACCCTGGAAGGGCACACGGGGGCGGTCAACGCCTTCGCGGTGCGCCGCGCCGAGACGATTGCCTTTTCCGCCGGCGCGGACGGAACGATCCGCCAATGGGATCTGGCCCGGGGCGAAGGATTGCGTGTACTCGAAGGACACGAGGGGCCCGTGCTGAGCCTCGATCTCTGCGACGAGATGCGCGTGCTTATCTCGGGTGGACAGGATGGCACCGTTCGCCATTGGGATCTGGCCACCGGGGCCTGCGTGCACACGTGGCACACCCAAGACTCGCCCGTGTTCAGCCTGGCGGTAAGTTCCAACGGTGCCTACGCCATCTCGGGCCATGAGTCGGGCAATCTCGCGGTGTGGGATATTCGAGACGGGCGACTTTTAAAGCGATACACCCAGAACAAAGGCCCCGTCGTCTCCATGGCGGTGAGCCATACCCGCCCCTATGTCGTTACTACGAGCGGGCGCAATATCCGCGTGTGGAATCTGGGCCGGGGCGAGATCATCCACACCCTGCGGGGCCACAAGACCGACGTGCATGGCGTCTGCATCGACCAGATGAATCGTTACATCCTGTCGGCCTCGGCCCAGGGCACCTTGAAGATGTGGGACATGAAAACGGGTCAGTGCATTCGAAGCCTGCAGGGGACGGCTCCGGTTTCGCTGAGCCAGGACGGTCGTTATTGCCTGACCGGCGATGAAGCGGGTGTGCTCAAATGCTGGCAGGTCCATCTGGACGAAGCGCCGCTCATCGCGCCCTTCGTAATCTGCCGCGATTTCATGAAGCGATCGGAGATTCCCGAAGTGGAGGTCTGAAGGCTTCCGGCGTCAGTACCGAGCGTGCTCCAGCGCTTCAATCCGCTGGGCGGCGCGCAGGGTTTTGGGATCATCCGGGCCGCGGGTTTCGGCGTAGATGTCGCGAGCGGCCTGAAAGTAGTCCAGCGCGGACTCGTGATCCTTCATGGCCAGGTAGAGATTGCCCAGGCCGAAGGCATCCGCGGCGACCTGCTCGTGTTCCCGCCCGTAGCGCGCCTCGTTCAGCGCCATTGCGGCGCGGAGGTAGTCCGTGGCCCGCTCCAGGGCCTTCAATTCCTTCGCGATCTTTCCAACCCGAGAATACAGGCTGATCAGCGCATCGTCGTCCATCCACGGCGTGCGCTCGTGGAGCTTCAGCGCCTCGGCCATGGCTTCTTCCGCCTCGGCGAGCTGGCCGAGTCGCGCCAGGGCCCGGCCCAGATAGATATAGTCCGGCCCCAACGCGGGCGAATCCGCCCCTTCGGCCAGGCGAGTCGTCACGAGGGCTTCGTTCAGGCAGAAGACCGCTTTCTCGAAGTCATGGTCGTCCATGAAGGCCCGACCCTTGTGTCGCCACACGGCGGCCTTTTCACGGGTCGCCTGGCTGGTGAGGGCCTTGTACAGGTTCAGGGCTTCATCGAAGCACTTCTGCGCGTCGGCAAATCGGCTGAGTGCGCGGCTCGACTTGCCCATGCCGACGAGGTCCGCGGCCACATGGCGGTGGATGGGGCCGTAGTCATCCCGGTCAATGTGAAGCGCATGCTCGTAGAGGTCCCGGGCGTTCAGGATGTCATTCTGCTCCAGCAGGCACTGGGCGAGGTTGCGTGTGAACTTGCCGAGATTGCCCGGCTCCGGCTGCTCCGCATGTTCCTCCGCCTGGATCGCCTTTTGAAAGTACTGGCGCGCGGTGACGTAGTCCTTCTCCTTGAAGAACAACTGCCCCAGGCCGTTCATGCTCTCCGCGACGAGGGAGTGATTCCAGCAATAGACCTCCATGAATACCTTGATGGCGTGCTGGTAGGCCAGTTTCGCGCGGCGCACATCGCCCATGAGCTCAAGCACCTGACACAGGTTGCGGCTGGGCATGGTGAGCATGCTGCGGTGGGCCGGGCCCAGGGCGGCATCGCGCGCGGGGCCATAGACCGCCTCGCAGACGTGAAAGGCCCGTTCATAACAGGCCCGGGCTTCTTCGTAGCTGCCGAGATCCTGCAGAATAACGCCCAGGCTGTTGGCCCGGGCGGCGATGGTCGGATGCACGGGGCCATAGAGGGTCTCGGCGCAGCGAATCGAGCGTTCGAAACAATCGCGCGCCGCGGCGTGCTCTTTGCAGGCGTGGAGGTAGAGGCCCGTATGGTTCAACAGCAGGCCCGTTCCCTCGCGGAGCTGGTTGGCGTGCTCGCTGCGCAAGGTGACCGTTCGGGCATGTCGGACGAGATTCGAGCAGGCGGGGATCGGCTGGTGGTAGCGGCTTTCCACGGGGAAGGCCTCGCGGACGACACGCAGCGCGGTCATCAACCAGGCGAATTCCTGCTCGCGTCCAAGCAGATAACGGGTAGCGGTCTGAATGCAAGGGTGTACCGTGATGCTGTTTTGTTCAAACTGAACCAGGCCGAGCTTGTGCAGGAGCGTGAGCGTGGCGTTCAGTTGGTCGGGGTTGGACACGCAACCACCGAGTCGCCTGGGCAGGAAGGGAGCGCCATCGCACAGCATGGCCAGGGCAATATCTTCCGAGTCCATGTAGGCGCACAGGGCCATCATTTCCAGGGCGGAAGGGTCGCGCTCCGACAGCAGTAATAGCGACTGCTCGACCGCGGCGAGGGTTCCGTAGGCCAGCGTGGCGCCCGACTGGGGGGGATCATGCTTGGCAAGGGCCACCTCGACCCGGCGCTGGTATTCCTGGAGCGGGGTGGCGGTGACGTGGCAGTAGGCCCCCGCGAGAAAGACCGGGAGAGTCGCGTGGCCGAAGAAGCGCACGAGGGCCGAGGCGTGCTCGTCGCGCTGCTGCTGGCTCCGATGGGCCAGGAACAGACATGCGGCGGGGTGGGGAAAGGAGGGATGCTCCAGGACGGCCACGCGGTCATCGTTCAGCGATTTTTGCCCGGTAATCAGGATTCGACCATTGGGCTGGGCCGGAATGAGTTCGAGGATGGGTTCGAGCGCTTCCGCCCCGTCACAGATCAGGAGCCACCGGAGGTGGGTGCCCATCCAGTGCTTGATCGCGGCGAGCTGATCGTTTATGGGCGCGTCATCGTCCCATTTTCCGTCGAGACCGCGACCGGCACGGACCAGATCGAGCCGGGCCAGGGTGGGGTCCTTAGCGTCGATCCAGAAGGCCCCGTCGAAGTTGGCGCGCGCCCGGAACGCGTAGGCCAGGGCGGTCTGCGTGGTGCCGGAACCGAGGGGGCCGAGGAGATGAACGATCGGGTGCTTCTGAAAGGTGTTGTGCAACGTCGTCAGCAGGTTTTCCCGGCCCATGAAATAGGGGTTTGCCCGCTGCCGAAGGCGCCAGAAGCGCGGCTCGGGGCTGTGCACCGGCTGGGGCCGGCTGGCGAAACCATCGGCGGGATAGGGCGTGTCGATGGGATCGGAAGGACGGCGCCGATTTCGCTGGACTTCGCTGTCGGGGAAGGGCGTATCGATGTGTCCGCCTTCGAAGTCGTCCTCGTCACGCATGGCACTGCCTTTCCCGGCGCGCCGAGCGCGGGGATCGTGCAAGCAAGCCTGGGCCGAGGGCCGAAAGTCCCAACGAATCATTCTCCATCGCCACGGAAAGAGCGCGCTTCGTGCGCAGTGCCTCGCGACGCCATCGTCATGTAAGGTCTTACACGAATTTGGTTTCCACCCGAACTATGATACCGGCTTTTGTCGGGCGAGTAAAATCCGCACCCCCCGCGTAAAATCCAGCGACCGCGAGCAGGCCCGCGGTGGCCAGGGCCTGGAGGAGGGCCAGCGCCGATACGGACGCCGCAGGGCCGTAGTGCATGAGTGTAAAGATGCGCAGGGAGACGGGAACCCAGCCGGGCGGGGCAACGAGCACGGAGGTTTCCACTTCGCCCATGATGAGAATGGCGAGGCATGCCCAGATCGCCAGCAGGGGGCGCCGCAACTGCGGCAATACAACAGCATGGAAGGTATACCGTGGGGAAGCGCCAAGGTTGCGTGAAGCTTCCGTGGCTTCGCCCGGCAGCCAGGTGACGGCAAGGCGGCACCCGAGCCAGGCAAAAAGCATGTTGCGGCCGACTGCCGCGAGCAGGAGGATGGGAAAATGGTCGTAGACCCAGCCGAGGGGGCCGGGGTGGTTCCATACCTGGATGAGTCCGACACCGAAGACGGGGCCGGAGGCGAGCCAGGCCATTGCGCAGGGCAGAAGTATGAGACGCCCCCGGTGCGTCGGCGTTGCCCAGGCCAGGGGCAGGGCGAGGGCGATCATGAGCGTCGCACCGACCGTGGCCACGAGCAGGCTGGTGCCGATCTCGCCCGCGCCGGTGTGCCACGCGGCCAGGAGCGTTGCCGGCGGCATGCAACGCGAGGCCAGGGCCGCCAGTGGAAGCCCGATGGCCAGGAGCACAACCAATACCGCTGGTGCCCAGCCCCATACCGCCGCCTGCGTATGAAAGCAATTACGGCGGATTTGGCGCGGTGCCGACGCGGGCGGCCCGGTCCTATTGAAGCGCATGGCGAGGTACAGGGCGGCCACGCCCGTGAGGCAGAGAGGTACGGCGCTGAGCGACGCCTGGCGTTGGTCCAGGAAGCTGTTGAAGCTGGTGAAGATCTCCACGGTGAACACGGGGGTCTGCAAGAGGGACGGAATGGAAAAGCTTAGCAGGGAGAGAACAAAGACCAGGAGGGCGCCGGACAAGAGGGCCGGAAGCACCAGGGGAAACAGGAGGCCGAGACGCGCAAAGGGCCGCGCGCCCAGGTTACGGGCGGCTTCCGGAAGGGCGGGGTCGATCTGGCGCGCGGCGTTCCACAGGCACCACAGAGGGATTGGATAGAGGCTCAACGCCTGCACGAGCGCCACGCCTGCGGCGGAATAGAGGGGGAACGGATGTGGCGGCAGACTCCATCGGGCAAAGAGGCCGTTCACGATGCCCTGCTGTCCCAGCAGATCGACCCAGGCCACGGCCAGCACGTGGGGCGGCAGCAGGAGAGGGGTGGTGAGGAGCAGTCGCAACCATGCTCGTTCGCGGAAACCCGGTTGATCCAGCAGGAGGCCCAGAGGCGCGCCGATGGCGGTGGCAACAAGGGCAGTGACCAGTGCCGTGCCGCAGGTGCGCGCCCAGAGTGTCCAAAGGCGTCCTGAACTCAGCAGGTCGAAAAGATCGCGGGTCGAATCGAAGGGCGACAGCAGGAGGGGCAGGGCCATCGCCAGGAGTGGCGCGGCGCAGAGTCCATAGACGCACAGGACGCCGAAACGATAGAGCCAGCGCGGTGGCGGCTTCACCGAAGGAGGAGTTCCCTGAGTTGGGTGGCCGCCGTCTCCATCTGTGCGGCGGTGGCGGCGTAGCTCACGTCCATGACCTTGATGTCCGCAATCGCGGGCAATTTTTCGGGCGCCTTCACGGCCGGGTTCAAGGGAATCTGGATGGAACGGCCCTCGGCGAGGCGCTGCTCCACGGCTGGACTCAGCAGATACTCGATGAGCCGTTTCCCGCCTTCCCCATTGGGCGCGCCTTTGATCAGCGACACGGTGTTGGGGATAAGAAGGGTGCCCAGATCCTTCTGATCGGGGAGCAGCCACTGGACCGGGAGGCCATCCTCGATGCCGCCGTTGGCATCGTCCGTGTCTGTGAAACCAAAGGCGTACTCGCCCCGGGCCACGCGGTCGCGCACTTCGCCATTGCTGGCAAGGATAGCAATTTCGTTTTCTTTCAGTTTCTTGAAGAAGTCGAACGCTTTCTCCGGGCCCCACAGGGCATAAAGCGCGGCGGCGTGGGTGGCGGTGGTGCCAAAGAGCGGCAGGGCGATGCAGCCCTTGCCCCGGCTTTCCGGACGGATCAAATCGTGGATCGAGGCGGGTGGCATGGCCACATGGTCGGTGTTGTAGATGATGACGCGGGCCCGGGCCGCGAATCCGGTCCAGTAGCCCTCGGGATCCTTGTATTGCGCCGGGATGGCGGCGGCCGCCTCGGGGGTGAATGCTTCCAGGACGCCCTTCTCCTTCAGGCGGATGGTCTGCGCGCACTCGTTGTTCCAGAAGACATCGCAGCGCGGACGAGTCGCCTCGGAGATGAGGCGCGTCACCAGCCCCGTGGTCTTGGAGGCCTCGGTGTCGTAGACCGCCTCGACGTTAATCCCGGTTTCCGCTTCAAAAGCATCAAGGATGGGCCGGGAGTAGATCTCGTCCAGAGCCGTATAGACCACGACCGTGTTGGGGTCCCTGCCGCCGCAGGCGTGGAGCACGGTCGCGCTCAGAAGGAGGCTGAATAGCGTAAGCAATCGATTCATGGCGTGCCGCGTTTCCCATGTTGGCATTCAATGCTCAAGTCTTGAGGAAGGTTAGCGAGGGGGCCCTGCGAAATGCAACACGGCCATGGAATTTCAAGAGAGGCCATTTTCAAAGGAGCTTAGACAGTCCTGTCTGAGGCAAGGTCCACCACCTTATCGGAAAGGTGTAGTTACATGTATGGAATCGTCGCCATTCGATAACGTGACTGTGGTTACGTAGAACTCGCCAACCCATTCACCATGCCTTTTCGGCCCAAAGCGCCCCCTGTCTCGGACAAGACTCTCTAAGCTCCTTTATCAGACAATCACTTTGAAAAATGTGAAATTTGCCTCATTGCTTCACTTGGCTGAAGGGGCGCTGTCCCGATCGAGCGGGCTGAACGTGCCTGTCGCTCCCATCCGCCTCACGCGACGCCGTGCGATGCTGTAACTGGGACTTTGTCTCACTTCCAGCCGGATATCAATTTCGAGGCGAGTTTCGTCGTCGCGCTTTCCATGGCGATTCGTGCTGCAACGATGAGGAAGAAGTATTTCACCGTTTTCTGGCCGAGGAGGAACACGATTTCATATCCATCCATAGGATCGCCGAAAGAGCCCATCATCATGAAAGCGGTAACAATTGCACTTAATGTAGAGACAATAGCCCACGATATCAATATGAAGGCATAGCTCGAAAAAACCACCGCGAGCGGGCTGGAACTGGCCAAAGCTCCCGCGAGGGCGAATCTCGGGATGACCCAAAGGCAGATGAACAACTCGGCGAGGCTCAGCAGCAGGGGCGCGGGATTGATCGCGCTTAGCGGGCCACCGGGGCCGCCCTCGATCAAGCCCCATAAGGTGATGCCGCCATAGGCCAGTACGCGACCGAGAACGAAGCCCCAAACGAGCATTCTGAGAATGCGCAACGCCGCCGTTACTTTGCCTCGGGTAATTTCCTTTGCCGTGAGCAAGGTCACACCCAGACTACCGATCATATTGTCCTGATGCTCCCGGAGTACCAGCGATGAGACGACGGCGGGAAGGATGACGATGAGAAGATAGAACTCTATAAGCGGTGCAAATTGCTGTGGGAAGGTATGGGTGATCGAATAGCCGAAGCTACCGGTCGCAAGGCCGAGCGCAACCAGCAACCAGGGGCCGAGTCCCCGGGAGAAATCACTCGCGCGATAGTCTTTTGCCGCCACCGGATTCTGCGTATCCGCGATGGGAATGAATCGATACGCTGGCCTCCAGCGAAGTCGATCAAGCATGTTGGCCGGCAGGCGCTGGCCATAATCCCCTCTTCGCGGAACCACATAGTGTCGCGTCAAGACAACGCAGAAACACGCCACGCACCCCTGATACATCGCAAAGGCCAGGGGCGGTCGCCAGTCGGGTAGTCCGCTGCGCACTACGGCATAGGCGTTGAAGGGGCCAACGGACTGGAGCCAGTCCATTCGGGGAATACCGAGCGCTTCAAGGAATACCCGCGCGGCCCAGGGTAGGAGCAACATACACAGGACGCCCAGTCCTGTATGGTAGATAGCGCGGCTGTGATCTCTGGCGGAGGCGGACGCCAGCAGCCCGATGCTCGTCGTGCCCAGGGCAAGGCTGAAGCAGACGATGATTCCCTGGATCAGGGCCAGCGGTTCCACCCCGGCGAAGAAATAGATGATGCCCGTGAAGGGGAGGACTCCGGCATAGAGCCCCGCGTAGAGGCCCATGAGCGCAATCAGCTTGCTCCACACGATCCAGCCGGGCGGGATGAGCGTGGTGAGAAGGAGGGGGTAGCAGTCCTGCTTGCGCTCGTGGATGATGGCGGCGGCGGCCATGGCGGGCACTACGATGAGGGCGGCGGCGTAGAGCAGGAAAAACTGCGTGCCGAAGATGCTACGGGCAAATCCAGCCATCTGTCCATTGCGTAGGCTGGTGAATGAGAGCGATGTAAGCGCGGCCAGGGCAAGCACCGTGGTCATGCCCGCCATCAGCCCAAAGAGGCGCGGATTGCGCGCCAGAACCAGCAACTCGCGCCGCACGAGAGCGAATGCGGGAGATGGGGGACGTTCTGGATTCATGGTGTGCCGCGATGCTCCCTCGTGATGCCGCGCGTGTCGCGGCGTTGTGGGAAGGGTAGCGCAGCGGGTGGCGGAAGTCAATTTCAATGGAGCTTTGGGCTGCAGCGTGTATGGGTCTTATGGGTCTTATGGGTCTTATGGGTCTTATGGGTAGCGTCGCTGTCAACTGTCAACTGTCAACTGTTTGTGATAGCATGTTCACCGGGCTTTAGTGAACACAAAGGATTAGAATCATGCGTATTCTGGCTTGCTTGCTGGTGCTGTTAGGAGCGGCCTCTTTCCCCCCTTCTGTCTTCGCCACAGATCAGGTTAACCTCAAGGACGGCACGGTCCTGATGGGGAAGTTGGGCGGTCTTGCGGAGGGAAAACTCACCTTTGAGGCGTCATTCGGGGGGAGTCTTTCCATCCCGTGGGCGGAGGTGACGGGTCTTCAGTCGGATGGGGTTGTGTCGTTTCTCCTTCAGGACGGAACCCAACTGAAAGGCAATCCCAAAGTGGTTGAGGGTGCGCAACAAGTCCACGGCGCACCGGCCGGGGTGGTTCCATTGACTTTGGCCAACGTGAAATCGCTCTCGCTGGATGCGCCGCCGGTCGAGGCGCCCGCAGCGCCGCCCCTCACGGGCTCGGAGCCGACCCCGGCGGAGGAACGCTGGAGCGGTCGCGCGGAACTGGGGCTGAACGGCCAGACGGGGAACAAGGAACGCTTCGATGTTCGCGCCGGCGTGGATTTGAATCGCAAAGCGGAAGACTGGCGTTTGAATCTCTACGTCAAAGGACAGTACGCCGAGACCAACAGCGAGCAGTCGGCCAATGAGGTGCTGGGCGGCACGCGGGCGGAGTGGGACATCAGCGAGCGCACCTATGTATTTGGAAAGCTCGATCTGGAGCACGATGAGTTCGAAGATCTCGATGTTCGGGCAACGGCCACGACGGGTCTCGGACATTTTTTCGTGAAGCGTGAAAAGCTCGAACTGAAAGGCTGGCTGG
Organism: Candidatus Hydrogenedentota bacterium; assembly: GCA_016791475.1. Lineage (NCBI taxonomy): Bacteria > Pseudomonadati > Candidatus Hydrogenedentota > Candidatus Hydrogenedentota bacterium. Next base: position 57,396 of record JAEUWI010000023.1, on the reverse strand, counting down.
GCGCGGGTTACGAGCACGAAACCTTCAAGAAGGATCCGGAACCCGTGCCGGAGGACCTGCCCACGCCCACCACGCTGGAAGAGTCCATCCGCCAGATCCTACTGATCACACGGCAGAACGAGACCATCACGACCACGACGGACGAGGTGGTGGCCGAAGCCGGCTACAGTTACCAGCAGGAGCTCCGAAAAAATTTCCGATTGAAGCACGGGATCACCTACTATCCTTCCGTGGACGATCCCTTCGAGCAGTACCGCGTCACGGCGGACACCTCGATGGAGTTCCCGGTGGGGAAGGAACCCGACTGGTCCGTTCGCGCGGGGGTGCGCAACGAGTTTGACGCCGCGCCCCAGGAAGACGTGGACAAGCTCGACACGACGTATTATCTGAATCTCGGTTACAACTTCTAGGCGTAGCGCCTTCGGAGAAGACATCATGGATACGACCGATCCCCTTTTCGGCATTCTGCAGACCCTTATCGACATCCTCATCGAGCTTATCCGCGCCCAGTTCGCTGACTTCGTCGCGCTCTTCGAGATTCTTCAGGAACTGGGTATCATCATGCCGCTATGATGGATCCGGCGGCCCGATTTTCCAACCGGGTCTCGGATTATGTGCGGTTTCGGCCGCGCTATCCCGAATCCCTCATCGACGTGCTGCGTGGCCGCTGCGGATTGAAACCGGGCCACGTCATCGCCGATGTGGGTTCGGGCACCGGCTTCCTGGCGGAGCTTTTTCTGCGCCACGGCAACACCGTCTTCGCCGTGGAGCCCAACGGCCCCATGCGCGAAGCCGCCGAGTCCCTCTACGGCGCCGCGCCGGGCTTCTACAGCGTGGCGGGCAGCGCCGAGGCCACAGGACTGGCCGAAGCGTCGGTGGATCTGGTCACGGCGGGCCAGGCCTTTCACTGGTTCGACGCCGAGGCCGCGCGGCGGGAATTCGCGCGTATCCTCCGCCCTGGGGGATGGGTGGCGCTCGTTTGGAATGAACGCACTGCCGCCGAATCGGGCTTTCTCGCCGACTACGAAGCCCTCCTTCAACGCCACGGCACCGACTACGCCCTCGTAGATCACCGGAATGTGGACGAGACGAGACTGGTCGCCTTCTACGGCGGGAAATTCGAACGCGCGGTGCTCGACAACGTCCAGTGGCTCGACCGCGAAGGTCTCGCGGGCCGGGTCCGCTCCTGCTCCTACGTGCCCGCACCGGGCGAGGCGGGCTACGACGCGATGATGGCCGAGTTGGAAGGGGTTTTCGACATGCACCAGAAAGACGGGCGCGTCGCCATGACCTACGATACCAAGATCTATTTCGGGAGGCTGGGGAGCTGAGATTCAGTCTGAGAAGCGTCCGTTCCGTGGGTAGTGCCGCCTTGGTGCCGCCACCCGTCAGGGGCAGATTGGTTTGTCAAGACAGTTCAGCTTTGCCTGTCACTCGGGCAATGCTTCAAGCGTCGAAACCCACTCGTTGAATAGCGGGCACTCCTTCCGGATGACATCCAATCCCATCTCCATCGCAGCCAGTGAGCCGAACAAAGGCTTGTCATATGCCGGATACAATCTCGAAATTCGTTTGCTGGGAGCTGTTTCATCACCGTCATTGATATCTTCTGGCGTATCAAACAACTTGCGAATGTTCTGGAGACCCGACACGAGTTGAGGCTGGCCTATTCCCGTAGCGAACGCAACGGGACTGCTGAACAGAATTCCCTCGAACTCGTGCATTTGAACATAGGGGACAAAACGGCGCACGGCATCCTCCCCCAAGGCTTGTCGAAGGTATTCAGTCAAACCGCTGCATATACACCGCGCTCTGTCTCGAGTATTCTGTCCCCGCAATGCCTCCTCCCTGCCTGGAAATCCTTTTGGCAACCGGTAATAGTCAAAAAGCGTCGTACAGTATGCAGTCGTATCTCCGAGGAGTCGTGTTCGAATATCCCCCAGAAGGCGTTGCGGCGTCAGCGCTCCTCCCTTATGGCCGGGTTTACCCACGAGTGCCGGCAATAGGTGAATGGCTCTTCCACGAAGCCCCCTGGACAAGACCTCCTTGATAAAAGTCTCCTCGGTTTGCCCTTCACAGATTACATGCACCCGAACCATTGGCCCGGCCTTCCGCCAAGTACATTCTTCTCCCAGAGTTCTCCGAGCGAATACTTCTCCAGCCATGCGTCCAATTCAGTCCCTTCCAGACGATTGAATACCGTTGCATCGTTCTCGCGCTCAACTATTACGAGGTCCTCGGGTGCGAATTCATTGACCAAAGGAACCGACTGCGTGGAAACAATAACCTGCATTCGCTTAGACGCCGATCGGAGCAGGGACCCGAGCAACGTGATGGCGAACGGATGAAGGCCGAGTTCCGGCTCGTCTATTATTATCGTCGATGGTGGATCAGGCTGCAGGAGAGCGGCGGTCAGGCAGATGAAACGTAGAGAGCCATCCGACAACTGGCTGGGCCAGAAGGGATAGTCGCTATCCTTCTGGCGCCACAAGAGGGCAATCTGATCCTCACCAGACTCAAGCCGCTGTGGCCGCAAATCAAAATCGTCGAAAAACGGTATGGCAAGCTGCACGGTTTTTCGCACCTGCGCGTATGACTCGGGATATTCAGTTCTAAGGCGATACAAGAACGCCGCAAGATTCGATGCGTCGGTTCTCAGGCTCTGGTTATCGTGTACGGCCCCGGGCCGCTTTACCCCCGCCGTCGTACTGGTATCGTGAAAGTGATAGACTTTCCAACCGGAAATCGATTGGTAACAGTAGCCATGAATGCTCTCGTTCCCGATTGAAAGCACACTTTCCTTGAGTCGGGACTCCGCTTGGCCGGAACCCAGAAACGGATTAGAGTTTCGATAATCTCCACGATAAAATAACGATTCAGATGCGAAGCTGAATCCCCCTTCAACGGTAGGCTCCAGGACGAATCGATAACCGTTTCTTCCGAAATCAATGGAAGATTCAAGTTGTAGAGTTGACTTTACGCCAAAACTTAGGATCCTGTCGGCAGAACCCTGGTTTCGGGTCCAGAGCTGCAAGCGCCCCTCGACTAACTCCCCAAGCATTCGAAAATAGCTGACCAGATTGCTTTTTCCTGTGCCGTTCGCACCAATCAATACGTTGAGCTCACGGAGGGGGAAATCGACTATGTTTCGTAGCGATTTGAATCCTCGAATCGTCAATGTATCAACTTTTCGCATCGGGCCTGTTCCTGTCACGCTGTGGGGCGACCGTCTTGGTCACACGAAGATTGTAATACAAATGGCCCCGTGGTTGTAAGCAGTCGAATCACCCCGGCGAAGCCGGGAGATTATCCAGGCTGGCGAGACTTAGGTGCGGGATCAGGACCCGGATAAAACTTTTCCAGCTCCGGAGTCCGGTGAGAAGTTCCCGCTTGATGATGGTCATCGTTAGGGAGGGTGCGCGTTCCTTCATTCGGGCTTGTGCTCCCATCCCTCTGGCCGGTAGGGCACATAGCCGGTATCGAAGACTTCATCGAAGCGCGTCTGGGCGAACAGCAGGGGAACCAGTGAGAAGAGCAGGACTATGCCGGTGACGCCCAGACTGGTATAAAGCGTTTCCATGGCCGCCAGCTCCCCCGTAGAATCCATCACGAATCGAAGCACGACATCGCCCACGGCAATCATCACGTAGATGGCGGTCAGCGATACGGCGAAGTCCGTCGTGCTTGGCTCCCGAAAGCGAACGCACATGAGGCTGATTACAATGACGAAAATCGTTCTGGGAGCCAGAAGCACGACCTTGTAGATGACGGCATCTGGATCGGCGCCTCGCGCAAGGACTGCGGTGAATGCCTCCTGGCCCGGGAGCATGCGGGGAAGTCCGCCGCCCACCATGAACCCGACTATGACCGGTAACAGCGAGACAAACATGGCCGCCGCAAGGCCATTCAAGACTCTATCCGATCCCTCGATGGTCATCCTGAGGTGGCGGAGCGTCTCCGGGTCCATTTCCCGGCCACAACGTTCCACCACGATAAGGGGAACAAGCAGATAGAGCAAGGCCGCGCCAGCGTCGAAGGAATCCACAGTCCAGCCCATTCGGACGAGTGACCACCGGTCAAAACATGCGGCGAAGGCGGCGCAGAGAAAGAAAGCGGCCAGCGCCGAAGCGGGACGGTTCAGCCGGGCGCGGCGGCGTTCGCGATGATACATGGGGCTTCCCCAGTCTGGGATCGGGCCGTGGGTCAGGCGATTCTTTCCCCTGGCAGCGGCCATTTTGAACACGGGCAGCCGCGCAAGCCTTCCTGCGACGAGACTGGCGACGACAACAAGAAGGACGCCCGTCGTCTGGAACCTGGCGAGGGCCAGGCAGTCCCACCAGTCGGCGTCGCTGGAGACTATCCCCATCAGCAGGGTGACGGGATTGGCGGGCGGCACGGGGACGCCGGTCCACACGTAGCGTAGCGCGGGTACCGCATAGATCAGCGCGACGCAGGTGTAGGATGCCACGATGGTGCGGCTGGGACTTTCCATGACATGGGAGAGGGAGATACCAATCAGGGCGTGGGCTAGAGCGGTTCCATAGAGCATCAGCGTGGACTGATAGATGCTGCGCAGCTCGATGCCCGCGAAGAAGTACACAAACGCGCCCAGAGGCAGCAGGGCGACGTGAAAGAACACGAAGACGGCGAGGACGGCCAGGAGCTTTCCCGCGACCACCGTGGCGGGGTGGAAAAGGGCGGTGCGGAGGAGGTCATCGGTCTGCTGGTGCCGTTCCGCGGCCAGGCTCATGGCGGCCAGGGCGGGGACAACCAGGAAGACCACGAGCAGCAGCGTGCTGAATTGAACGGTAAGCACGGTGGCGATGGCGACGACCGGTGTCGATTTGTGTTCCGCCAACGAAAGCAGGGCGCCGAAGGCAACCATGAGCTCAGTTGCCGCGGCGGTGATCAGCAGGTAACCGTAACGCCGCTGGCGAAGCGTCGTCAGAAGCTCGCGCCACACAATCGCGGTCATGGGCGTAGTCGCCCAGTCCAACAGGGAAAATTGGATGACGGGACGGCCCATGAAGCTTATCCGACTCCCTTCTGGAGGTGCCGCGCGAGGCGGCGTCCGGCGAAGCGGAAGAGCGCCAGGGTCACGAGGGCGAAGAAGAGGCTGTTCGCGAGCCAGTACAGGCTGAACATCGAGTTGTTGTTGTAGTAGCCGGTGTTTTCCAGATTGGCGAGCTGTGCCGAGAGTGGCGAGGTGAAGGAAATCAAGTGCTCTTCGAAATCTCCGATGACATTGAAATTTCGCGTGTAGGTCCGACCCGCATAGAGAAACACCAGCAGCGTCAGGGGAAGGAGCACCAGCGCGCCGATGCTGGCGCCATAGCCCAGCAGCAGCGCCGTCACGCCGCGCTTGCAGGTTGCCGTGGCCGTGAGCGTGATGGCGAGAACGTACAACACACAGATGATCATCGTGCCGAAACCCGTTATGCCGGCGGCCCAGGCCTCGCCCGAGTGCCAACCGAATACCCCCAGCGGGATGCTCCCGAGCACGGCGGCCGTCACGGGAATCAGCGCGGTATACATGCCCGTGCGAAATTTTCCATTGATGATCTGCCGCGGTTCCAGCAGCGTCATACGGAGCATGTCCAGATTGCCCCACTCGTGCTCCTTCGACATGCCCATGGCGACGAGCGACGGGGTCAGGATGAGGATGAGGAGGGTGTCGATCAGTATGGGCCACCCGATGAAGGCGGAAATATCGCGAATGCCGAAATCGCCGCCGACGACGGCAAAGATCGACACGACGAGACAGAAGATGGTAAAGCCATAGAAGATGCGCACACTGAAGGTGCCCTTGCCCAGGAGGCCGGTCTGCAGTTCCTTGTGGTAGAGCGGATTGGCGCCATCGGGGATCATCGCACGGCGTCGGCGCGGATCGATGAGGTAGTACGGGAAACTCTTACGCCGCGCCTGAAGCACCGCCTGATCGTCGATGGGCTTTTCCTGGTCCACCTTCATGGGTTCGGCGGGTCTGCGCAGGATGCTCAGGGCGATCCTCAGGCCGACGACGATGATGGCGAACTGATAGAAGATACTCGCCCCAAGAATTACGACGGATAGTCGACCCTCCGCCAGGACGACGAGCGCGAACATGGGGCAGAGCGTGGCCACAATCTCCTCCCCGAAGCGATTGAAAAGGGAACTGAGCCAGGTATAGGGCCAGAGCACCTCGGTCACGAGGGCAAAGAGCAGAAGAATGCCGCCCTGGAGCAGAAATCCGATGGCGTAGGTCGTCATGATGGCGGGCAGGGTGCGATAGAACTTCGCGGAGCAGGCGAGCCCGATGACGGCGGAGGACAGGGCCGAAAGGGCGATAATCAGCGCCGATTGGACGAACTGGGGCCAGTCGATGCCCACGAGAAAGAAGAAAACGCCGACCAGGGGCAGGGTGGCGATGGCGACCAGGCTGTAGATGCCGAGGACGTTGAAGAGCTTGGCCAGGGCCAGGGCAAAGGGGCTGATATAGGTCATCCGCAGCAGGTCGTAGCTGTCCTGCTGCTTCTCCACGCAGATGGACACGGCGGCCATGGGCGGCACCAGCAGCATGGCGCTAAAATAGAGGCCGAAGGAGAAGACCATGAAAAGGCTGCGGACATCCCGGATGGAAATGCTTCCCCCATAGCGGACCATTTCCTGCGCCACGATGCCGAGCATGAAAACGAGGGCCGAGATCATGATCAGCAGCAGCACCGCCAGGAAGAGAAAAGGCTTGGGACTGCGCAGGCCCGTGAGGAGTTCGCGCTTGATTACGGCCAGGGCGGGGGAAGCGGTCATGCTCAGATCCCGCCCTTGGTCACATGGAGGAAGACATCTTCCAGCGTTCCCTCCTGCTCGCTGAAGGACAGCACGCGCACGCCTTCCTGCACCAGCTTCGTGAGGACGCCTGCGAGCTCTTCGTTGCTCATGGCGGTCTCCATCTGGAATTCGTTCCCCGCGTGCTCTACGTTGTCGATGCCGGGAAACTCCGCGAGGACGGCCGCGGCCTTGTCCGCGCCGTCGAGAACCTGAAGGCGCACCTCCTTGTTCTGGCGCATGCTGCGAAGAATCTCTTTGTGATTGCCGAAGGCCAGAAGTGTTCCCCGCTCGATGATGCCGATCTTCGTGCACATGTCGCCCAGTTCCGAGAGGATATGGGAGGAGATGAGGATGGTTTTGCCCATGTCGCGCAGGGCCTTGAGGAGTTCCTTGATCTCGATGCGGGCGCGGGGGTCGAGGCCGCTCGCGGGTTCATCGAGGAGGAGCACCTGGGGATCGTGAATCAGCGTCTTCGCCAGGCAGCAACGCTGCTTCATGCCCCGGGAGAAGGCGCTCACGTAGTCGTCGGCGCGGCTCGTCATGTCGGTGAGGGTAAGCACGTCGTCAATAATCGCGCGGCGCTGCTTGCTCGGAATCTTGTAGGCCGCACCGAAGAAATCAAGGTATTCGCGGAGACGCATGCCGTCGTATACGCCGAAGGAATCGGGCATATAGCCGATGATCTTCTTGATCTCATACGGGTTCCGCATCACGTCGATGCCGTTAATCGTGGCCCGGCCCGCCGTGGGCGTTAACAGCGTGGAGAGGATGCGGATGGTCGTCGTTTTTCCCGCCCCGTTGGGCCCGATGAAGCCGAAGATGTCGCCCTTTTCGATCTGCAGATTGAGGCCCTTGAGCGCCTCAAACTTGTTGTAGTTTTTGGTCAGGTTGATGGTTTCAATCATGGCCATGGGTATTATTCTCCAACCGTTGAGGGTGTGCGCTTGACAAGGCGGGCGGCGATGTAGGCGTGATAGTGTGCGTTCTGAGCCGTCGCGCGCGTCCGGGTGAGCTCAACCGGATCGGTGCCGCCGTCCAGGGTGGTGGCCTGGGCTTTCAGGGCGATGGTTGACGAACGGGGCTGTAACCACGCCTTCCAATCGTCGACCGTATAGGTCTCTCTCGTCAGAACAACGTTGTTCTCCAGCGGGGTTGTGGTGGCCGCCGGACCGGGCATTTCCAGCTCCTGATTTTCCATATCGCTCAGACGCAGCGTCACCGTGCGCTGGCCGGAGGTGGTTGTCGTCGCTTCGCAGGCTGCGTGGGGGTATTCCTCAATCCCCAGGTTGGAGCGGCGACGCCCTCCGGTCTCCGAAGCATACGAGGCATTCGCCGTCACGATTTCGAATTGGAGCAGGTAGTCGTCCGACGCGCGGACCCAGGTGGGAAGGGTAACGTTGACCGTCCAGAATTCGCCGAGGTTGATGGCCCGGGCCTTCCGACTCCAGTCGTCGGGCGTAAGGGGCAATCCGTCGGGAAAAGCGGTATCCGTCATTCCCCGCCCGCCCATCGTCTGCATCATGGGATAATAATTCGCCTGCGCGAACTGCGGGTCCCGCAATTCCACGGCCAGACTCACTTCCCCATTCGCGCTTTCCGGCCGCACATTGAGCCACATCACGGCCAGGGTCGCGCCGAGGTCATCGTCGGCGGACGTGCCGAGATCGATGCTCCCCACGGGTGGGGCGTTCACCCACGCGACCAGACAGGGAGGCGGGGACGAGCCATTGCCGGAGAAGAGCCATTGGGGTATCTCAGAGAGAAACTGGGAGAATTGGCTGCGCTCCTGAAGCTCGAAAAGAGCCGGGACGGTCATCGCATCGTTGGGGGAGAGCTGCCAAACTGCAGATCGAGGACCGCGAAACTCCTTCAGATTGAAATCGACGTTCTTCGTGCCGTCCGGCAATGTGAGGGCCATTCCCCGACCATTGTAGACCAGCATGGCGGGGCCGAGGAGCAGTCCCGTCTTGTTCTGAATCGTGCCCCTGAGCTTGCCATCCGCCTCTTCGAGGTCCGCCTCCAGCGTTCCGGACAGGTCGAGGGGCGCCTGGGTCTGGAGGAAGCGCATTTCACTCGCGCCCACGGCGACATTCTGAACCGTGCCCGGTTCTCCCTGAACAAATTGAAAGGGCGACTGGCTCTGAGAGCCAAAGGTGACGCCGTCGGGCGTGTACACGGTGGACACGACGTCGGACGCGAGGGTCTGGGGATGTATGAGGGTACCTTCAAAGCGTCCACTGCCCTTGGCGAGGAGGCCCGTGACGCCATGGAGAGTCGCGCGGGTGGAATTGGCGCTGACTTCGAGAATCTCCAGTTGCTCCAGTTTCGTGCTCCGCGCGCGGCCCTGGGTGCCGAAGATCATCGCGTAGCTCGTGAACGCGAGCGAGAAGAAGACCAGGCAGACCCAGGCCATCTCGCGACGCTTCATCCAGTTCCAGAAGAACCAATTGCCGACGATGGCGATGAAGAAATACAGGAGGAGGTAGGTGATGACCGAGGAAACGGGAAAGAGCTTCACACCGGCGAGGGCGGGGAGGCGTTGTACCGCGGCATCAATCACTGCGGGAAGGTTCAGTGGCCGGTCCATGATGCTTCGGCTCAGGAGGTCATTCCAGACGCGGAGGAAGTCCGGATCATTGTGCATCAGTCCGCTGACGGTATCGATGGTGAAGGTGGCGACGCGTCCGTTACCCACCGGGTTCAAGGCGCCGAGGGTGAAGTTGCTTCCGATGGCTTGAACCTTTTCCCCCGCGGGCGAGAGGGCGGTGACCATGCCTTCGCGCTTTGCCACGCCCGCTCTGCCGAAGGCCTGGCTGGCCAGCGTATCCTCGGGGGTGAAAGTGTTCTCGCCGATGACGACGCCCATGAGCGGCTCAAGCCACGAGCCCTTGTAGCGCGCGGCGTTCTCCCCCAGGCTGATGGCCAGGGTGCCGCCCAGTTCCACGTACTGCTGGAGCAGCGCGCGGTGCTCCGGGGCGATGCGCTCCGGGTCGATATCGCCCATCACGATCAGATCGAAGGCCGTGTAGCAGGGCAGGCGATCCGCCAGCAGGCCAAGCTGATCGGTGTTCAACCCCTCACGGTGAAAGCGCACCTCGGTCTTGCCAATAACCTGCTCGCTGCTGAGAAACCCGTAATCGTGGTGGTTGTTGTCGAGCACCAGGCCCAGATAGTCCCTTCGCTCGATGGGCGCCACATTGACCCAGGTGGGCACGGGAACCGCCGCGCGGTTGCCGTGGTAAAGCTGGACCTCGACGCGGCTGGCCTGTTGGAGCTTGCAGTAGAGCCGGAAATGTTTGCGGGAGCCCTTCGGAGAAAGGGCCGGAACGCGGTAGACGGGGCTGAGGCGCTCGCTGCTGAAGTCGTAGGTGGTGACTTCGACGAAGCCCTCGATATCGCGCTCGGTGTTGTTGATGAACACATCCACCGGCACCCAGGTGCCCTCGCGGTAGGCCACGCCATGGTTGATCGTAAGGTCGATGAGGATGGTCTCGTCCGGCGTGTCGTCCTGGGCCGCGGCGGGCACGAGGGCGAGGAGGGGAGTGAGGAAGAGAATAGCTTGAAGCAGGGAAAATCCGACAGGGCAGGGAGAAATTGATTTGACCACGGAGCACACGGAGGCACGGAGAAGAGAAGAGAGAGGGGGGGTACCCGGCGACACGGAGTTCCATGGCGACTTGGCAGCGGACTCCGAGAGGAGACCTTCATGTGGGAGATTGTTGGGAGGTTGCTGCATTGTTGTCTGGCTCCACGGGACGTTTCTGGTGCTGTATGGGTATGGAATGTGCTGCATTGCTTGTGTCTAGAGTACGAAGCGCCTGATGCCGTCCTTCAGTACCGCCACATTGAAATTGATAAGGAGGCCCACACGACATTTTGTGAGCCGCATATACGACAATATTTGTGCATCATGTTTGGGCATGAGCTCCGTCACGACCTTCAGTTCAAGAATGACTCGCCGCTCAACCCAGAGGTCGAGCTTGAGTTCGTCTCCCACCGTCTCCCCTTTGTATACCAGGGGACAATGAAGTTGCTGTTCGTACTTCAATCCGCGAAGCTGCAACTCCCGGCAAAGACTTCTTTCGTAGATCTGCTCGTAAAGTCCAGGCCCCCAGTACTTGTGAACCTCAATGGCACCGCCGATAATGTTTTCCGTAAGTTCCTCTTCCAACATGTCATCGCTCCTCTGTTCGATGGTCACTCTCCAGTACTACCTGACTTACTTTAGGGGTTGTTCCTATTGTGCACACACACACACACTCTCTCTCTCTCTCTCTCTCTCTCTCTCTCTCCTTCTTCTCCGTGCTTCCGTGTCTCCGTGGTCAAATCCGTTCTGTCCAGCTCATCATCAAAACTCCGCGCGGCGGGTGTACACCCACCATTCGAGTGCGAGTACGGCGAGGGCTCCCAGGAGCAGCCAGCGCCACAGTTCTTTGTTGAAGGTAACAGGTCCCTCGGCGACGGCAACTTGGAGGTCGCCCAGTGCGAGAGTTTCGGCGGGGTGAATGGTGGATTCTTCGCGGCTGAGTAGGTTCAGGGCGTAATGTCGGTGGTTCTCGCCGCGCTCCACCTCATAGGGTCCTGCGGTGTTGGTGGCGGCGAAGTAGACCGGACGGAGCGGGTCGAGGGCGATGGACTGTTCGGTACCGCCCGGTGTGTGGACGTGGGCCTCGGCCACTTCGGGCAATGCGTGGATTTCGATGGCGCTGCCCGTCGCCAGCGTGGGTTCGCCACCGCTTCCGGTCGCGGGCACCCACGCGAGTACGTTCTGCATGAAGAGGGGAAAGGAGAGATGCAGCGGCCAGTTGGAGTCGCCGATGTCGAAGGCAATGAACAGCATGGGTTGGAGGGCCTGGCTGATGTCCGCCACCAGTGGGCCGCCGTCCGTAGAGACCAGGGTCCGCGCGCCTTCCGGCAGGGTGACTTTGAGCGCTTTGCCGATGGATACGTTGCTGGGATTGGTGAATCGCATCACGGGGTGGTCTTTGTCCAGGGCCATGATGGGCGGATTGGTGAGCTCGCCCACGGAGACGAGACCCGGAAGCGACGGCAGAGTATTGATAAATATCAGGGCGCCCGCCGGAAGGGTGGGGGGCGACCAGCCGTCGAAAACATACAGATCGAAGGAATCGGTGAGGCCCGCGTATTGATCCGGCGTGGTGACGGAAAGGCGTACGCGCGGCTCGAGCGAGAATACATGACGCAGCATGGCGCCGCCGATGCTGTCCGCGCCGCCCGCGATGAGCACATCGATGTAGGTGTCCTGCTGGAGGGCGAGCCAGGCCCGATTGTCCACCGCCAGCGCGTCCTCGTGATCCAGCTCCGCGCGGAGGATTCCATCTTGCAACTCGGGCAGGACGAACACGGCCTCATCGGTGTCGCCGGGCGGGATGGACAATTCGTCGACCCCGAGAATCTCTTCGCCGAAATAGAGCGTGAGGGTGGTGTCCAGTGGGGTGCCCGCATCGTTGTACACCTGCACGAAGCATTGGCGCCCTTCGCCCTCACCGTCCGCGTCGCGGGTGCTGAAATTGATGATGCCCGCGTTGTATCGGGTTTCGCCAATGCGGATGTACTGGATGGGCACGCTCAGGGCCGCCAGGCGGTCGCCTTCGGTGATGTTGCCATCGCTGAACATCAGGACTTCCAGGTTGGATACGACAGCGGTCACATCGGGGTTGATGGGGGCGATGGAGCGAATGATTTGGGCCGCATCCTCCACGTTGCTCCGGGTGTCGTGGGCCGTCAGGCTTTTGATCGCGTTGCGGAGGTGAAAACGGTCGTTCGTGAGTTCGGCCTGGACGCTGGCGGACTCGGCGAAGCCGATGACCATGGCGCGGTCGCCGCTCTCCATGGACTCCACAATCTTGAGCGCTTCCTCTTTGGCCAGATCGAGACGACTCTTGTCGTTTTCTCTGGTTTGCATGCTCGCGGAGTGGTCGACTAGAAGGCAGAGGTTGCGTCCTTCGATGCCGCTGGTCTGAATAAAGGGTCGGGTCAAGGCGAATACGATCAGGAGCAGGATGATAATCTGCAGCAGCAGCAGGAGATTGCGCCGGAGCTTCTGAAAGGGCGCGTTGGCCGTGAGGTCCTGGAGGCTCTTCATCCACAGCATGGTGCTGGGGATGATCACCTCGGATCGGCGCAGCTTGAGAATGTAGAGCAGCACGAGCAGGGGAATCAGCCCCAGAAACCAGAAGGCCTGGGGCGCAATGAAGCTGTTCGCGATGGCGTTGATCCAGTTCATCGGATGAGGCCTCCACGGCGCAGCACGTCGAGGAGAACATTCTCCACCGGCGTCTGACTGGACACGAGAAAGTGACTCATGCCGTGGCCCAGGCAATAGGTGCGCACTTGCTCGATGAAGGCATCGCGGTTCTGGAAGTAACGCTTCATGAGCGCGCGGCTGACGGAAATCTCCGTGGCGCTTTCGGACTCGCTGTCGATGAGTTTGAGATCGCCGCTGAGCTGGGGCGTAATCTCCTCCGGTGCGAGGACCTGGATCACATAGATGTCCGAGCGTGTTGCGCAGAGCCGCCTTAAGGGGCCCTCGAAACCCTGTTCGTCCATGAAATCGGAGATGATGACGTAGACGCCGCGACTGCGCTGGCGCAGGGCATAAGTGCGCACCGCTTCGTCGAGGCTGGTGCTTCCTTCCGGGGCGATATCCTGAAGGAAGGCGAGCATTTTATTGGCCGAGGCCTTGCCGCGCACGGGCGTCAGCGCTTCCACGCGCCCGCCCATCAACAGGCCGATGGACACCCGGTCGTAGCCCGCGAGTCCGATATATCCCAGGGCCGCGAGGAGCTTGCGGCCGAACTCGAATTTTCGCGGCGTGCCAAAATTCATGGAAAGGCTTGCGTCGAGCAGCAGGTGCAGCGTGATATCTTCGAATTCCTGAAACAGCTTCAGACAGAGTTCGTCGAGGCGGCTATAGATATTCCAGTCCACATGGCGCAGGTCGTCGCCCTGAACATAGCCCCGATAGTCGGCAAACTCCATGCTCGTGCCCTTGCGCTTGCTCCGGCGCTCGCCCTTGGCCGCGCCCAGGTGCACTTTTTTCACGGAAATGGCCATGCGCTCGAGGCGACGCAGAAAAGCCGCATCGAGGATGGGGCCCGTATCGGGGGCGACGAGACTCACGCAACGAGCTCCGCGGTCTTTACGCCGTCCAGGATGCCTTTGACGATCTGATCCGAGGTGATGCCTTCCGCGTCGGCCTCGAAATTGACCAGCACACGATGGCGCAGGGCATGAAGCGCCACCTGCTGGATGTCTTTGAAACTCACGTTGAAGCGCCCCGCGCGGAGGGCCTGCACCTTTGCGGCGAGGAGGAGGGCCTGGGCGCCGCGGGGGCTGGATCCGTAGCGCGCGTACTTGTTCACCATTTCGGTGGCATAGGCGCTGCCCGGCTGCGTGGCCAGCACGAGGCGCACGGCATAGTCCGTCACTTGCGGCGCGGCGACCACATCGCGAACAAAGCCCTGCCACTTCAGAATCTCCGTGCCATCCATGACGATATTGCCTGTGGCGATATCGCGGTTGGTCGTGCGGTCGAGGATCTTCGTGAGTTCCTCGCGACTGGGGTAGTCCACCGTGACCTTGAGCAGGAAACGGTCGAGCTGGGCCTCCGGCAGGGGATAGGTACCGTCCATTTCGATGGGGTTCTGCGTGGCCAGCACGAAGAAGGGCTCCTGCAGCTTGTGGACGGTACGCGCCACCGAAACCGTATGCTCCTGCATCGCTTCCAGCAGGGCCGACTGGGTCTTCGGCGTGGCGCGGTTAATCTCGTCCGCCAGAATGATATTGGCAAAGATGGGGCCGGCGCGGAATTCCATTTGCCGGTGCCCGTGGGCATCCTCCACGAGCATGTTGGTGCCGATGATATCGGCCGGCATCAGATCGGGCGTGAACTGGATGCGGCTGAAGTGGAGGTGGAGCGCTTCGCTGATAGTGCGCACGAGCATCGTCTTGCCCAGGCCCGGCACGCCTTCGAGGAGGCAGTGGCCGCCTGCGAAGATGCACGTGAGCACAGCCTCGACCGTGCCGGTGCTGCCAACGATGACCCTTCCGATCTCGTCCTTCAGCTTGTCGAAGACCTCGCGGAATTCGGCGGCCTGTTTTTCGACGTCCATGGTTTACTCTCCTTTGTTCTTGTCGGTCTTCTTCTGCGCCCGGTCCTTGGCGGCGAGAAGGCGGCTGGTGTAGTCGGTCTTACCCCGCGATTCTTCCTGCAGCACGGCGTCGGGCACCGTGCGGATCGCGGTAGGGGCAACAGTCTCCGTCGGCGCGCTGATGGTGCCGAAGGATTGAATTTCTGTCGGAGCTCCGAAGTCGTGTTCCTGCGCCGCCGCGCGATAGGTTCCCGTGACGGGTTGAGCCCGCTTCGGCGGCTTTGGGATGAATCGTTTGAGCCCGGGCAGGGCATGGACAAGGCGCCAGGCGGGGGCGATCACCATCAAGGGCGAAATCATCACGCGCCGGAGGAACACTTCGACAAGCAACAGGCACGCCGCGATCGCCGCGAGCCAGTGCCAGATGGGGAAGATGTTGGCCGACGCCGCCAGGTTGTGCTCGAAGGGATTCATCGTTTCGTCGAGAATGCGCCCGTTCCCGGCCAGTGCAAGATTCTCCAGCAGGGGCATGTTCGTGGTGTTGTACTCATACTCCGCCGAGTAGTCCACGGCCAGCCCGGTTGGGATCATGCGCTGTGTGCCATCGGCGTCGGCGTAAGCGAGGTTCACCATGTAGACCCCCGTGTCCGCGATGGGAAAGCGGCCTTCGTAGATGCCGGGTCCCTCCTGGGTCAACGTGATGTTCTGGGACTTGAAGTCGGGCGACGTCACCACACCGGTGGGCCGGAGGAAATTGACAAACTTGCCCTCGCTATCCACCGCGTCGATTCGGACCACGCCGTAGCCGTCCTCGCGGCGGGTTTCCACGCGGAACTCGGAAGGCGTGATCTCGCGGAGGCTCCAGCGGACCGCCTGGGACCAGAAGCGGTCGTAGCCCTCCCAGTTCATCCAGTTTGCGCCCCAGCGGC
The DNA here is from genome assembly GCA_016791475.1 of Candidatus Hydrogenedentota bacterium. Lineage (NCBI taxonomy): Bacteria > Pseudomonadati > Candidatus Hydrogenedentota > Candidatus Hydrogenedentota bacterium. Next base: position 41,546 of record JAEUWI010000023.1, on the reverse strand, counting down.
TTGTGGAATCGGAGGTAAAGGCCACCGCCTTGCCCAGCCCATAGCGCCAGTGGGCCAGCACCGGATCACCCTCATCCGAAACGAGGGGCACCGTGGCCGTATCTTTGGGGAAGGTGACTACATAGCCCTTGAGCGACGGGAGCGCCGCTGTCGCCACACCGGCGAGCACTTCCGAACTGTGGAGCGTCTGAGGCACGAACTCAACCTCGCGGAAGACGCCCATCTTCACCACGGACGCCTCTTTGGTAAAAATCTGGGGCAGCTTGCGGGGATCGTTGACGAAGTAATACTCGCCGCCGGTCGCCCTGGCGATGTCGCGCAGCATGTTCTGGTCGCTGTTGCTGTGGGGGTTAATGCAGATCGTGCTGATGGAGATGCCCGCGCTGGCGTAGGCAGCGAGTAGGCTCGCGGCGGGGGCGGCCGGGTCGCCGTCGGATATGAGGATGGCGCGCTTCACGCCGGCATCGGCATTCTTCAGGGCGTTGAAGGCCATTTGAAGGGTGGGTCCGGTATCGGGCATGTCGCCCAGTTTCCGGCTCTGGGCGTCGATGGTATTGCGCATCATGGACTTGTCGCCCACGGGCTGGAGATCGAAGATCCAGGAATCGCCCCCCTGAAGGTAGCCCAGGGTCCCCATGAGATCGCGGGAGGACAGCACCTCCAGGGAGGCTTTGGCGATCTCGGCGGCCCAGGCGTTACCGTCGGCGAATTCGCAGGTATGGAGAATGGCCGCAAGCGCGCCACGGGGCAGAACCTTCTTCTCTTTAATATCCATGGAGACGGGCAGGGCTTTCTCCACGGGCGTGTTGAGGTAGCCGCCCGCGCCGAAGCTGTTCGGCCCGCCGATCATGGTGAGCCCGATGCCGTGATCGCGCACCATGGTCTCCAGCGTGTTGAGCTGCTCCGGGCTCAGTTCGGTGCTGCTGACGTTGGCGAGAATGACCCCGTCATAGCTCTGCATCTGGGCGAGGTCCGGTGGAACATTGCCGGGATGGGTGTATTCAACATGGATGCCCTCCCGGGCCAGGGCCTCGCGGAGGTTGGCGCCCTCGACTTCGTCGGAGTCCACGTACAGCACCCGGGGCTCGCCGTGGACCGTGGTGAAGGCGCGACCGACATTATTTTCCCGGATCGTGTCAGATTCACTCTCGAGGCTGACTTCGTATTCGAAGAAGCCCGCCTGATCCGCCTCCTGCGTAAGCAGGAAGACATTGTCGCCCGGCTGGAGCTGGACTTCCTGCGGCGCGAGCATCTGGCGCTGACTGCCCGAGCGGCGAAGGATGTTCAGCGTGGCTTTGCCGGCCTGATCCGCTTCGGCGACAATCCGAAGCTGGAAGGGTTCCTCCGTGCTCGCCTGCTGGGGCGTGCTCACTTCCTCGATGCGTACTTCACTTGGCCGTTCCATATGAACCGGCACCACATCCACCGCGATGCCGTCGGCCTGGGCCAGCTTGATCTCCTCAAGGGCTGCGCCCTGGGTTTCGTTGCCATCGCTGAAGATCACGATGCGCCGCATGTAGCCCTGGGGGAATGCCGCCATGGCCAGGCGAACGGCCCCGGCCACATCGGTCTGATCGCCTTCAACATAGGACTGGATGCTGCCGAGATTCAGGGTCGGGTCCACGTCCAGCTCGATGCTGGCGTCTTTCCCGAAGACGATGACGCCTGTTTCGTCCTTCTCGGTCATGAAGGTGTCGCAGTAGTTGCGGATCCATTGGGTGGATGCCAGGCGCACGGCATCGGGAATGCTGTTGGACTGATCGAGAAGGAAAAAGACGGCAAGGCGGTCGCGGCGGTGGACCCACTCGGCCCCCGCGAGCGCAAAGATAACGAGCAACAGCAATACCGTGCGGAGGATGATCGTAAGGTTGCGCCGTGCGGTGTTGAGCGATTTGATGCACAGGCCGCGATAGATGGCCCAGGGGATAAGCAAGAGCAGCAGCAACATCCAGGGTTCGGCGAAGCGCAGCGTGCTCATGCGACCGATCCCGCGTCGAAGGCCTGAATGCGGTGGTTGTCGGTATCGGCCACGTACACGCGGTTGTTTTCGGAAACCGCCACGCCGCGGGGTGCGTTGAATTGGCCCGGCTGCCGGCCCGCGCCGCCATAGGCCTGAATGAACTTGCCGTCCGCCGCAAAGCGCGAAATGCGGTGGGTGCCGTATTCCGCGACGTAGACGCAGTCATCCGGGCCGATGCAGAGGTCGTGGGGAAACTTCAACTGACCCGGCTCCGTGCCGGGCCCACTGATGGAGCGAATCCACGCGCCCTCGGGGGAAAAGCACTGAACCCGATGATTGGCCGTGTCCGCCACGACAATTTCAAAGGCGCTGTTGATACCGATGGCCATGGCGCGATTGAACTGACCCTGGTCTTCGCCGTGGTTGCCCCATTGCCGGAGAAACTTTCGGTTGGCATCGAAGACATGCACCCGCTCCGCGCCATCGCCATATTCCGAGAGGAAATATTCGCCGCCGGACCCCATGGCGAGTCCGGTGGGGTAGATGAACTGATCGGGGCCGTTGCCATAGCTGCCCCACTGATCGAGCAGTTCGCCTTCGGGGGTATATTCGAGCACGCGGCTGTTGTGCGTGTCGGGCACGAGCACCCGCCCGTTTTCATGAAAGGTGATTGCGGTGGGGGTGCCGTTGTCCGGCTTGGGTATGTCCCAACTGCGGCGGAAAATGCCGTCCTCGCCAAAGACCTGAAGGCGTCCCGTGGTGTCGATGACATAGACCTCGCCCGCCTTGACGGCGACGGCGCGGGGGCGCAGAAATTCGCCGAAGCGACGGCCCTGCTTGCCCCAGGTCTGGACGGGCCCGGCGATACCGCCCGGCTGCGCACCGCAGGCGGAAAGCAGACCGAGGCCCGAGAGGATCATGAAACGACGACGGTTCACCATGAAGCCGCCGCCCTGGACCGCTTCGTCCGACGCAAACCCCAACCTGACTTCGCACCTGGTTTCCGCAAACAACTCCCCTTCTGTACCGCTGAAGCACGATGATTCAGCCCCCTGAAGATATCGCACGCATGCTACCTAATCCGCCGGCTTTTCCCCCTCGAGGGTGCCGAAGTACTGGCGGACGAACTCCTCGGAGCCGCGGGGGATCTCCTCGCGGGTCAGGGCTTCTTCCGCCGCCTGCTGGGCCTGTACCACCGCGCCTGAAATGACCTCAACGCTGTTATCCGCATCGGTCTCCGGCGCCGTCTTCTGCATGATGCTGGCCAGCATTTTTCCTTCCTGCACCTGCCCCGGAAGCATGGTGGGGGTCAGGCTGACATTCACGTCGGGTAGTTCGCCCACTTGGCCGCCCTGGCCCTGACCGGGGCCTTTCATGCCGCCGCCTTTACCGCCGCCGCCGAGGGCCAGGCCCTTTTGAAAGGTCGCCGCCTTGCCGCCGCCCGAGCCGGAACCACTGCATTGTCCGGATCCGCATTGTCCGGAGCAGTCCTTGCCGGCGCAGTTGCCCTGGCACTTCGAGCCCAGGGTGCACTTGCCAAGCTTGGCGCCGCAACTGCGGCAGAAGGAACTCTTGCCCATCATGCTCTTCTCAAAAGCGCTCATGGAGGCCATGGCCGCGTCGAGCTGGGCAAGCTGCTGCATGACGGACTCCAGATCCTTCGCCGAAAGCGCCAAGGCCTCCGCAGCCTCTTTCATGCCATCGGGACTGCTGCTATCCAGCGCGGCCGCAGCCTTGGAGAGGGCCTCCGCCAGCGCGGCGTCGGTCTGGGTGCTGCCCGGCTTGCTCAACTCCTTCGCCATCTCCTTCAACTCGGTGGAAAGCTTTTTCTTATCTTCCAGGGACAGTTTATCCGCAGCCAGCTTCTTCTGGAGGCCTTCCAATTTCTTCTTGGCTTCGCCTACGTTGCCCTGCTGGAGATCTTTCGCGAGACCCTTGGTCAGGGGGGAGTCGGAGGCCTTGCCGAGACTCTTGTTCAACTGAGACTTGGACTCCAGCGCCTGCTTTTCCTGCTGGAGCGATTCCCGAAGATCCTGTACCTTGGCCAGGGCCTGCTTCTCAGAAATTTTGCCTTCCTGCAGTTTCTCGGAGAGGCTCTCCAGTTCCAGCGCCTTGGCATCCAACGCGCCGACGGGCATCTTTTCCGGCGCCTTCAGTGCCTTGGCCACCTTTTCCAGGCGCTCCGCCTTTTCCTGGCGGTCGGCGGCCTGAACTTTCGCCTCCAGGGCCCGCTCCTGATACCCGAAGAGGTCAAATTCCGGCAGGAGCACATACCCCACGCCGAAAAGGAGGATCGGGACGATAGCCAGCTTCGTGCGACGGGTAGGGAAGAGGGGGAAATCCCGTCCCGCTTCCAGCAGGCCCAGATGTTTCAGCGCGTCCTTGTGCACCGCCTCCACCATGGGATGGTGCTGATCAGCAAGTTCGAGGGACGAAGTGAGTCGCTCGCGGAGGCCAAGGCGTTCGTCTGCGGCCAGGGCCGCCGTGCGGATATCGGGGCGCTGCCGCCAGGCCAGAACCAGCGCCGCAGCCACGCCAATAAACACGATAACCCCCGCGCCTTCAAGGGTATAGGGGAGCACAGGAAAGAGCCGGCATACCAGAAGCCACACGCAGGCGAGGGACGCGGTCCATAAAAGCGCGGTAGACAGACAGGCCACCCCCGTCTGGGCCCAGATACGCTTGCGCACCCGGTTGAGTTGTACGTGTAACGGAGACATGATCCCTACCTCCATGAACTTAAGCTGCCGCGCGGTTATGCGCCACTGTGACTCAGTATAGTATAACGGCCCCGGGACTGCAATGGGTGACTTCGAGGGACGTACCGCCGCCAAGCTCCTTTGTGTCGTGATCTCATGAACGCAGGAGTCTACTCCGTCACCCCAAAATCCCGCCCCGTCACCCGCGTCGTGGCGGCCTCCTGGGTCGTTGAGAAAATCTTCACTTCATAAGGCCGCATCCGCGTTACAAAGGCGCCATCCACCACTTGGACTTTTTCGTTGCCGTAGAGCAGGTGGAGGCTTCGATCTTTGAGGGCGTCGAGGCCCTGGACTTCGGTGCCGAAGTGGGTGACTTCGTCTTCATTGACGAGCACAACCAGCGCCTCGCCATCGACGTATCGGGCGATTCTGCTCACGCCGCGTCGTGGCGCCTGGACGGGCTCTTCGATCAGATTGATGCTGACCCCGGGCTCGTCCGGGGCGGTGAGGAAGGGCTGAAGGGCGGCGAGTTCGCTGGTGACGGCGTAGAGGGATTGGCGGAAGGCCTCGTTCTTCGTGTAGGCCGAACCCCAGTAGAGGATGGCTTCGGCGCCGTGGGTAATGGCGTTCCAGGCCATGAAGCGCGACTCCGCGAAGGTGGGGTAGGCGTCGGGCAGGTTTTCACCGGCTTTCTCCTGGAGCTCGTGCCAGGAGAAGCCCTGAAGCACCATCCAGACCGGCTTGCCCTTGCCCACCTTGTTGAAGCGCTCGGTGAAGTCGCCCACCTCGGCGATATTGCGCGAGGCCGCTTTGACGGGATACAGATCGCAGCCGGTGATATCCACGGAACTCAGATACTGGCGGACATAAATGGTGTCGCTGGTATAGGCCTCGTTGAACCAGATGGGCCGCTGCTTCGTGTCCAGCTCGCGGATGCGCGCGGCCCAGCGATGGACGTTCGGCATTATGATCGCCGCCTGTTCGTCGGCGTGCTTCGTGGCGCGCGGCGTCTGATCCCACCATTCGCCCTTGCGTTCGTGGACGCCGCTGCGGACGAGGCCGCTGTAGGTGGTGAAGTTCCACACCATCTCATCGGGCCCTTCCCACACGGCCAGGGCCGGGTGATCGAGGATATCGGTAATCTGTTTCTCCCCTTCGGGCGTCAACTCGGCATGCATCGGCAGGGAAACCCAGCCGTACATGCCATAGCCGTGGGCACGATCCAGATCGGCGGCGTTCCCGCAGCGGACCAGATTGACGCCCGCCGCCGCCATGTCGGCATAGGCGGTCTCATCCTCGGGTGTCGAATAGAAGCCGATGGGGAAGAGGTCCTGGCCGTGGGACTGGATAAAGCCATTCTGCTCGGTAGCTACGGCGGTCAGCGCGAACAGGAACGAAGTCATAGCACAAGTCTGAACTACACAGCGAAACATTCCCGACTCCTTTTGATGGTTAGTAAAATTGCAACCACAAAAAACGCAAAGAGCACAAAGGTGTTCTTTTCTTAATCGACAAAACCTCACATATCGGCGTTACACGATGCGAGTTTGAACAAATCGGACCAGGTGAGCATCTTCACTATCGGTCCAGCCCCCGTTTGAAGGCCCAAATCTTACCGTCCCGATAATAAATGATCTGCTCGTGCGACTCTTCACCGCTAATACCCACAGCTGCGCCAACCGACAGTGGTACTTTTATACCACCTTCTTCAAATATGTACTGCCAATATCTGGGCTTGTCGTCCTCGTTAACAAACTTCACTGCTGCCTCACCAAATGTAATCACACGATCTTTGCCCACACTGACAAGTATTCCGGTATGTCGTGCTCCACTATGTACTAAGCTAAATTCGCCGGTGCCGGGAGCCACAATCCACAAGAAATCAGAGGGCTTTTGCGAGTCCTGTCGTGGCATGAAGACACTTCTTCCCGCAATTTGCACTGCCCATCCGACACAATTAGCAGGCGCGTCCTTTTTTCCTTCGCTCAATTCACGTGCGATTACGGTCCCCGGAGCAAAAACCGACGTGGCGACCTTGGCATTTGCGAGAGTCACGGTTGTGGGAAACTGCGTCATATTCGTTACGCCATGGGGAACGGTTTTCGAAAGAGTAACTTCACCGCTGTTCTTGATACCGGCTATGTGTGCGCTACTTTCCCAGTCTGAAAGTACAACGCCATCGTCATTTCTTACAACAGCCAATGCACTCCCAAGCGGACGTGCGGTGTTTGGCAACGGGACAATTAGTTCGCCCTGCTCTCCCAAATACACAAACTCTTGATCCGGCGGCGGCGCAAGCTGTGCAGTTGAATGCAGCGTGAACGCGACGGCGAGGGCCAACGTACAAAACATTCTAGACATGGTGAACACCCCTATTGACTCATGGCACCAATACGATCCAACCCTCCGACGTCTGATTTGGTCGGTTCAAACAGAATTTAATTCCCCTTTGCGCCTTAGCGTCTTTGCGTGAGCTACTAAAATTGGGTCACGCAGAGACGCGAAGGCACAAAGGAAGTCAAACAGACCTAAACAATTCTACTTTGTGCTCTTTGCGTTCTTTCGCGGCTGAACCTTCCTCTTGAATACTACTCAGAACACCGGCACCGCCGCATTCGTCACTGTAAGCTTCTCCGCAGGCAACAGAGCGTGCAAATCATCCAGGTCATAAAACGACAGCGCATTGTGCACCGTGTTGATCAATTGGTCCTTTGGATTGGCCACTTCCACCACGGCCTGCCATGTGGGGATGCCGCCGTCGAGCGTTACGTGGGCAAACAAATCCGGCTTCAGCGCGGCGGCGTGGAGCGCGGGCACCGTGGCTTCGCCGGTGGCCAGCAGCGCGACCGGTGCTCCGGCGGTCTGCGCCCACCAGGCAGTGGTTTGCGCGATATCTTCCGCGCGCATACCCACGAAAGACAGACCATTCAGATACGCACGCATATAGGTGCTGAAATCATTCCCCACGTTGAGCCAGGTGCCGCCCCACTGGTGCGATTCCGTGGGACCGATGCCGCGCAAGTAAATAACGAGGAACGCGTCGTTGGGCGGTAGACCTTCATCGACGGCCGGTATTGTGTTATCCAAATCTTTACCGGGTGCGGAGAGGTGGGCCTTCACAGCAGGGCCAGATTTGGGCAACCACGCGCGCGCGGGGAGGAGCACGCCGGGCTCGATGGTCAGCAGCAAATCCTGCGTGCGGTGCGTGTCCGTTTCGCCTTCGGCAATTACCTGCGCCGTGGTTGCGGGCAGCGTGCCTTCGGGTCGAATGCCGGTGAGCTCCCGCACTTTGTTCAGCGCATCGGGTGCCGGTGTGCTTTGCCAGAAGGCCGCGCGGCCCGCTTTCAGCCCTTCGGCGCGTTCACGATTCAAATCGATGACCGTACGCGCACCAGCTATCCACAGCACCTGGCCCTTCGGCGATGCTTGCAACTCCTTGTCCGTCAGCACGCCCACGGCCACTTCGTCCACGGGCCGATCCACATCCAGCAGCCAGCGCTGCATCCAGTGGGCCATGCCCTCGCGATGGGGCTCTAGATAGCCGTGGCCCTCGTCGGCCTCCAGCAGTGCCACACGCTCGGGCGCGCCCAGGCGCGTGTAGGTGCGCTTCGCTTCGCGGTAGGTGTCCCAGCTTCCCTGTATATCGAAAAAGTCTTTTGTGGCCGACATGATCAACGTGGGCTTCGGCGCGCGGAGGTGGATAAAGTCGGCGTGCTCCAGGCCCTGCCGCAACTGGCCGAAGATGTTCTGCTCGCCGTCCTGCGGTCCGATGGTTTCCAGCAGGCGCTTCCAGGAAGTGATATAGCAGCTCGGCGCAGCGGCGGTGATGCGCGGGTCGAGCGCCATGAGATAACTGGAGAGGGTGCCACCGCCCGAGCAGCCCGTGACGCCGATCTTGTCGCCCTTCACATCGGGCCGGCTTTGAAGATAGTCAATCGCGCGCATGCCATCCCAGATGCGGTATTGGGCGATGCTCGTTCCTGTCAGAATCGCGCCCACGTCAAAGAGCGTGTGCTCCGCCGTGGCGCCCATGGTGGGCTCACCCGCCTCAGTCATATAAAACACCCGCTCGCCCTGTCCGATGGGGTCGTAGCAAAAAGCCGCGATGCCGAGGCGCGCCAGCAGTATGCAGCCGCGCTGATAGTCCGGCGCGGCCTTGCCATTCTGATCGTGGCCGCAGGGCATCAGCACTGCGGGCCATGGGCCGGGCGTGAGGGGACGGTAGAAAACACCCGTGACGTAAAACTGGGGACGGCTCTCGAAGATCACTTTTTCATAGGCGAAACCTTCCCCCTCGCCGCCACCCACGACTTGCGCATTCAGCGGGGTGCGCTCGGGAAAGCCGCCAAGGGCGCTGACGAAGTAGTCGTACTGAGTGCGTTGCCAGGCTTGGATGTCTTCGGGGGTCTTGAGGGCCTCGTAGCGCTCCGCACGCTTCGCGAGATTCTCGAAGGAGACCTTATCGAGCGCGGCAGACATCATGGTATCGGGCTTTACCCCGAGGGCCTTTTCAAGGGCATCGGCGAAGGGATCGGCGGGTGCGGTTGCAGCGGCAGTAACGGCGAGCAAAAAGAGCATCATGATGCGCATACGTGAATCCTCCGAAAAATGAAGCCTGCAAGCCCCCAGTTTGCCACGAACGAAGGGGCGCTGTCGAGGTGCATAGGGACTGACGCGGACCCGAGATGACGAACACGAAAGTCTCCTGGAATGGGCCTCGCCACTTTTCCGAGGGGCGGTCGCCACAACGTCCGTGGCTGTCCCGTTGTAGGGGAAGTGAACGCAAGATGCCAACACGTACCCAGTCCGCGACACGGCCCCTGAATACGGGCGTTGTGATAGTCCCGAGTTCGCCCGGACCACGATGGAACAGCCACGGACTTGGCAGTCATGGCGCCTGGAGAGGTAGCCCTGCGTGATTTGTCGAACTCGTCGCGAATCAAATTCGTGGGTCCGTGTCGGTCCCTAAAAGACCGGCACCGCCGCATCCACAATTTCTACCTTTCCCTCAGGCAGCGAACGCACCAGATCCGGCAAGTCGTAATACGCCAGCGCATTGTGTACGCCATTGATGAGCTGGTCTTTTGCTTGAGGCTCGGCAACCACGGCGCTCCAACTGGGGATGCCGCTCTTGAGCGTCGTGTGATCGATGAATTCCGGCGCCAGGGCGGCCGCATGCAGCGCGGGCACCGTGGCTTCGCCCGTGGCGTAGAGGTGCAGTTTGCCCTCGGGGCCGAGAATTCGGACGCTGCTCTCCTTGCCAAACAGCTTGATCTGAAATTCCTGCTTGAACAATCGGGCCATCTGGAGGATATCTTCCACGCGCATGCCCACGAAAGAATCGGCGTTGAGATAGGCGCGGAAGAAATCCTGAAAATCGGAGCCCGCGAGGGGCCAGGTTCCGCTGTTGTACTTCTGCGATTGGGTCATGCCCGTTCCGCGTAACTCCAGCAGAACAAACAGGTGGGAAGGATTGTCGCGCTCGGGGTGCGTCGCGAAGATTGACTGGGCCTCGGCCAGACCATCGCCCGCGACGATAATATGGGCGGCCTCAATGGCGGAGCCGTTGCGCTCGGAATAGAGAATCGCGGGAATTGCGATGCCTTCTTCCGGATGAAACAATTCATAGCTTACTTTCCGACCCTCGACTTCGACTTCACCCAGCGAAGTGCCCGTCGGATCCGGCAAGTCCGCCACCGGGCGCGTCGCCGTCAGTGCCCGCACCTTCGCCAGCGCCGCTTCGCGCGTGCTGTCCTTCCAGAATTTCGCGCGCCCTTCGGCGAGTCCGTTATTGCGCTCCACATTAAAATCGGTGACCGTGCGCGCGCCGGGGATCTTCACCACCTGGCCCTCGGGCGAGCAGCGGATTTGCTCCAGCGACAGCAGGGGCGTTTCCACTTCAACTACGGGACCGTCCACATCCAGCAGCCAGCGCCGCATCCACTGCACCATGCCCACGCGCAGGGGATTGCTGTAGGCGTGGTCGTTGTCCGCCTCCACCAGGCTGACGCGCTCGGAAAGGCCCAGCCGCGCGTAGATTCGCTTCGCCTCGCGGAAGGTATCCCAGCTTCCTTCGATGCTGAAGGCGTCGTGGGTCGCGGTCAGCAGTAGCGTGGGCTTCGGCGCGCGCATGTGGATGTAATCCGCGTGGTTGATGCCCTGCTTCAACTGGCCAAAGGTGTTCTGTTCGCCGTCCTGCGGGCCCATTTCGGATATGAGCTTCTCGTACGATGTAATGAAGCAGCAGGGGGCCGCCGCGGTTACGCGCGGATCCAGCGCCATGAGGTAGCTTGTGAGCGTCCCACCGCCCGAGTGGCCCGTGACGCCGATTTTGTCCGGGAGGATGTCCGGTCTGCTCTGGAGATAGTCGATGCCGCGCATACCGTCCCAGATGCGGTATTGGGCGAAGCTCGTGCCCACGAGCATCGCGCTGGCGGCGAAGAGGGTGTGCTCCACCGTGGAGTAGACGGCGGGGGTGTTGTCGTCTTTCAGGTAGGTCACGCGCTCGCCCTGGCCGATGGGGTCATACATCAGCGCGGCGATGCCGTAGCGCGCGAGGAGGATGCACGCGCGCTGGTAGGTGTCCATGCCCCGGGGTGGATCGTCGTGGCCGCAGGGGAAGAGCACGGCAGGGTGGGGCCCGGGTGTCGTGGGCAGGAAGAGGGTCCCGGTGACGTAGAACTGGGGACGGCTCTCGTAGATCAGGTTCTCATAGCGGAAGCCCTCGCCCGTGCCGCTGCTCACGACCTGCGCATTCAACGGCGTGCGCTCGGGAAAGCCGCCCAGGGCCTGGATGAAATAGTCACGGTTAGCCTCCTGCCATGCGCGGATTTCGTCCGGCGTCTTCAGGGCTTCGTAGCGTTCCTTCCGTGCCGTCAGGTGTGCGTTGCAGGTCTTGTCGAGGAAAACCGACATCATCTGCTGGGGGGGCGTGCCGCCGAGGGCCTTGGTGATCTCGGCTTCAAAGTCGGGGGCTTCCGCGCCCAGGAGGGCGGCGGAGAGGAGAAGCAGGGTGCCTGTTATGCTCATGGTGGATTTCTTTCAAGTTGGCTTTTACATCACGCAAGGGCAAAGTTTCGCACGCTCGGGGGGACGCTGTCGAATTCTGTTTTCCGCAGCCGGTGTTGTTGTGTACTATGCGGCGTCACCTCTACCGAAAGGATCCCGTCGTGCGTTTCGTCCTCACCTTATTGCTCTTGCCCGTCACCGTTCCATCCTTCGCCGAACCCTGCGCCTTCGGCGGCACAGCATCCGACTTCCACGGCTACCAGCAGTTCGACTTTGAGATCGAGGGGCGCGCATGCAAGGTGGCCTGTCCAAAGGAATCGGCACCGGGCAAGCCCTGGGTATGGCGGGCCCTCTTCTGGGGACACGAGCCTCAGGCGGACGTGGCGTTGCTGGGCAAAGGCTTCCATGTGGCCTACATCGACGTTTTTGAGTTTCACGGCAACGACACTGCCGTGAAAATATTCGACAGCCTCTACGCTTTCCTCACCGAGCAACACGGATTCGGCAAGCGGCCCGCATTGGAAGGGCTGAGCCGGGGCGGCCTCATCGCCTACAACTGGGCCTCTGAGCATCCCGACCAGGTTTCCTGCATATACGGCGACGCGCCCGTGTGCGACATCCGGAGCTGGCCCGGCGGCCTCGGCAAGGGCCTGGGCAGCCCCGAGGACTGGAAAGTCTGCCTCGCCGCCTGGGGCCTCGACGAATCCACCGCGAAGGATTTCAAGCGCAACCCCATCGACCGTCTCGCCCCCCTGGCCAAAGCGGGGATTCCGCTGCTCCACGTCGTGGGCGATGCCGACGATGTTGTTCCCGTCGCGGAGAACACCGACGTCCTGGCGGAGCGCTACCGCGCCCTCGGCGGGGCCATCGAGATCATCAACAAGCCCGGCGTCGGCCACCATCCCCACAGCCTCGTGGACCCCGCGCCGATTGTGGAGTTTATCGTGAAGCACGCAACCGCGGATTGATGATTGGGGCAGGTTCCCTGCGTGTGACGGAAGTTCGCGAAAAAGAGCGGAGCAAAGGGGCTTGGGCATTCCTGCCCGAGACAAGGCACACTCAATCGCCGAAACGTTCTCCAATCATGGACGCGCGCCTCGTATGCCAGAGTTCGCGATATTGAGTTTCCTGGGCGGTCGCACAAACCGGAAGGGCCTGTCCAAATAGACGCAGGCTTTGCCTCGGGCAGGAATGCCCAAGCCCCTTTGCGCCGCATTCTCTTGAGTTGTTGAGGGGAAGTCGGACTATTCCGATTCCCGCACGGCTTCCACGATCAACTCCCCAGCGGCCCAGCGCAACACCACGACCGGCCTACCCGCGTCGATGAATTCGCCCTTGGTGCGGGCGGTGTGTTGCTCTCCGTCAATCAATACGCTTCCAACGGGGCGGAGCGGGGTGTGCGCCTCTCCAACTTTGCCGAGGAATGACAGGTCCGGCGGTGGCGCTCCCGGAGGCCGGTAGGGTTCGGGATACTCCGGTTTCTTACCCCAGAGCACAAAGTCGGTCGGGGTCCAAAGCCATAGCAGAACCCACAGGACAGCGAACGCGACACCAGCGATGGTTTCCATCATGAGGTTCCGGCGGGAGGATGGTCCACCTGGAGAAGCGATCTAGGCATCCGTTGCTTCCACAGCCGCAGCAGATACAGCGGGTCGCCGGTGAAATTGTAGTAGCGCATGTGGCCGCTGTCGTGTTCCAGCAGCAAGTATTCGCGCTGGAGAAGGCGATCCCAATGAAGGGTAGCTGTCCGTACTCGGTCGTAGGGAACGCGGTCGCTGTCGTCGGGCGGTTCGCCCCGGCCTTCATATTCATTGCGCGGACGGCTCGGAGCGATGTGATTGTACTTTCGTACCAGGAGAATGGTGGTAGCCACGAGGATAGCCATGTTAAAGAGCCAGTTACTGTTCACACCTTCAACCGGCCCCCCAAGTACCCCAAGCGCAACCAATCCTGCGCAAAACACAATACTGACCTTGCCGTATAGCGCGGACCAAACGAGGCCTGCCGGTGTCCTTCGCCAGTCGCTTTCTCCAAGATGTTCCATCAATTGCGGATCGGATGCGATACGTGTCAGGACGGTAAAGCGATGGACGGGTTTTCGCGAGACGAAGGCTTTCGTTACACCGTCAAAGATGTAGTAGCGGGATAGGGCGGACGGGATCAGGTTGTTGAAAAAAGTCCACCATGCGACAATAAACGCGGGAAACGTCGCGATATAGAGCCATGGATCGAAGAGTTCCGGTGCAAGATGGTGGAGCATTATGAGCACGAGAAAGTGGAGAGAGAGCATCTCGCTCGTAATTTCAAATCGTGGCTTCAGTCGCAGCCCCTGTCTCGGTCGCGGCGCAGGTTTCCAATGCCAGCAATCGGGAGGCGACGTTGGTTGAGGGTGTTTCTCCCAGAATGTGTCCTCTTTCCAAGCCATCACGCCTCCTCCGTCACGGGCACCACGATGATGTGCGGTCCCTCGATGCGGTCCACGCGCACGGGCGTGCCGGGGTCGATGTATTCGCCTTCGGACTTGACCACGTAGGTGCGCCCGTCGAGCTTCACATTGCCCATGGGGCGGAGGGGGGCCTGGACCACGCCCTCGCGGCCGACGAGCACCTGGGCGGTGATGGGGTTGAGGTCGTCGTTGAAGAGGAGGGGGGCGGGCTCGACGGGCTCGGGCTTTCCGAAGATGACCCAGAGAAGCGGTTCGCTGAAGCGTATGATTATCAACGCGATGAGTCCCAATACCGCACAGCCTATGAGGATCTGAACGGTTCCAACAGTAATACCTGCCATAACGGATAATCGGTTTATCAGGCCATTTATGGAGAGCTGGAAGACTACGTCACTGAGGCTTACGGTTTGCTGCATGGGCTGACCCTCGTGTACTGCCGGAATAGCGTTATGCTAGAGGAATTCTCGGCAGGGGTCAAGGGAAAAGTGCGCCGCTCGCTCAGGGCGGGTGTCGTAGGCTGGCGTCACTGCCGCGACGGATCGGGACAGGCACGCCGGTTGGAGTGCATTGCTTTGATTCGGATCATTGGGTTTGACCGATAGTCGGATCCGCTATTGCGAGTTGTGTGGCGTGCCAGTCCCTTAGAGGCCGCCTATTTTGAGGAGGCCGGAGAAGGGGAGGTCTTCGGGTCGGCTCGTGGGTTCGGTGGTCTCTCCCGTGTAGAGATCGACCAGGGTCTTGAACGCGCTCTGGAAGTCGCGGGTGCTCATGTAGCGGCGGGCGGCGGCGCCCATGCGCTGGCGGAGCGCCGCGTCGGCGCAAAGGGTGCGCATGGCTGCGGCGAAGCCGTCGGCCAGGCTGGCCTGGACGACGAAGCCCGTTTCGCCGTCGATGAGGTTCTCCTTTGGTCCGCCCTGATCGCTGACGATGATGGGGATGCCGCTGGCCTGGGCTTCGAGCACGACGTTGCCGAAGGTGTCGGTGGTGCTGGGGAAGACCATGAAATCGGCGGAGGCGTAGATCCGCGCCAGTTCCTCACCCTCCACATAGCCGGTGAAGTGGGCCGGGGCATCCACCAGCGCGGCGGTCATTTCCGCGCGATAGGGGCCATCGCCCACGACGATGAGGCGCGCGTTGATGCCCTCGGTGTAGAGCTGCCAGAAGGCCTCCACGAGTAGGGCCAGATTTTTTTCATGGGACACGCGCCCCACATAGAGGATCTTGACCGCGCCGTCGTCGGGCACGCCAAAGCGCTCGTGGAGAATGTTGCAGCGCTTGTCCGGGTGGAACTGCACGATGTCGCAGCCCCGGGGGTAGGTCTTGATTTTTTCGCTTTTGATGCCGTGTTCCATGAGTTCTTTTCCAAATACTTCGGACGGGACGAAGACGGCGTCCATTTGATCGTAATACCAGATCATGGCCTTCCAGAGCATATCCTCCACGTAGCGGTCTTCCGTGAGGTTCTTGCCGTATTGCGGAAAGGCGGTGTGATAGGTGCCGCTGATGGGGAGGTGGAGGATCCGGGCGATGCCGAGGGCGGCGAGGCCCATGGGGCCGGGGGTGGCCGAATGGATGTGAGTGTAGCCCGCTTCGTAGCAGTGGTGGAGCATTTCGAGGAAGGGCGGCGTCAGCAGCTTGATCTCGGGGTACTCCGGAAAGGCGAAGCTGCCCACGGCGTTGAAGTGGCGCACGCCCCGCTGGGCCGCGTGCTTCTCGGCGACACAGGTGATGATCTCATAATCCATTTCGAGGTGCTGGGCCATGTCGCGGTGCTGCTGGAGCGTGCGGGCCACACCATTCACCTCGAAATAGGTGTCGGTGAAGTGGGCGACGCGGGGCTTGGCTTCCTCGGCTCTAAACCAGGGTTTGTCGCCGTGGAAATGTTCCAGCACCTCGCGGCTCCACGTCTGCTCTTTCCGATGGAGGGAGTAGGACACGAAGTAGGGCGCGAGGAGGGTGTAGAGCGCGCCAGCGGCACCGGCGGTGTGGAAAATATCGAAGAACTGGCCCTTGAGGATGCGCTCAAAGAAGTGCTTCTCCACATGGTGCAGCACGCGGCCGGTCACCTGGGTCACGAAGTCGTACCACTGCCAGTCCAGGGTTTCCGGCGTGTTGTGGGCGCCCTTCACGATGGTCATGAGCTTGGGGTCGCTCAGGATGAGCCGCTCGGCTTCGTGGCGCGCGATTCGGAAGATGGAGTTTTCGTCCTTCAGATTGCGCGCGGCGCGGCGGCGCGACCGGAGCACGTGATACCACGGCGGCGCCTGGGGGGTGGCGTCCTGCGGTGTGGTCAGCGTGCGATCCAGGAAATTCAGGAATACATCCTTCTCGACATAAGGATCGAGGTTGAAGCGGGACTTATAGAATTGGAACGCGATGCTGTAGATCCGGCGGGCGAAGGCGTTGGGCGTGGCGACGCCGCAGGTGATGGCCGTCTGCCCTTCATCGATGCCGGCGAAGAAATCGTCGATGTCCGCGGCCCGGGCCACCTCCGTGTAGGAGGTCGCCAAACCGAGGCAACTGTGGTCGTCGCTGCCGCTGGTGAAGTTCTTTTCCCAGGGGCGCTCAAAGTTCGGCGCGAAGCCGTGCTTGTTGCTCAGCCGCTCGATGTCGGCCCGGTTCAGGTGCCGCACCAGGGTGCTCACCGCGTC
Source organism: Candidatus Hydrogenedentota bacterium (assembly GCA_016791475.1). Classification (NCBI taxonomy): domain Bacteria; kingdom Pseudomonadati; phylum Candidatus Hydrogenedentota; species Candidatus Hydrogenedentota bacterium. Next base: position 24,782 of record JAEUWI010000023.1, on the reverse strand, counting down.
GTTCATGGCGGGGTTCATGTCGCCGTTGAGTTCCCAGTTTTTGAAGAGGAGCACGAGCTGCTCCACGTGCTCCAGCGTGAGACGGTCGTTGATCCAGAAGAAGGGGTGGGCGCAGACATGGGGGAGTCCGCTCTGCTGCAAATAACTCACCAGGTCGAAGATGTTCTTTCGGGCTTCGGTGAGTTCGCGGTGCTGGCGCTCCGACTGGCGGTAGACGAGAATGTGCACTTTGCAGTTGTCGGCGGGGAAGTAGGTGGTGTACTCGCAGCCGACAAAAGTATTGGGGAGGTGTGCGATCTCCAATGCCCCGTCGATCACGTTGTGGTCGGTGATGGTGACGGCGTCCATACCCTTCTCCCGCAGGATCCGGTACATGGCCAGCGGTTCGGAGAAGCTTTCGGGGCAGTTGATCTTCTGCATCAGCCACAGGGACGGACGCTTCGACCATTTGGAGTGACAGTGCAGATCCACGCGCATATTCAGGAGCATCCTCTCTCTTGGTAGCCGCCAATTTCTTTTCGCGTCTGTACTGATAATACCGGTGCGCGGTTAGCGGAGCGCTAAGGGGGCATTCAAAATGCGTGTGCCATTCCGTCAATTCGAAGGGGGACCATCGGTCCGCGTATACTGGCTTCGGTAATAGAGGAGCAAGTCGCATGCACGAGAATGACGCGAAAGCCGATGTCTACTCGGCGGGGGAGCGTGCCTGGATGGTGCGTACGCAGCAGATGCGCGCGCGGTGGTTCGGACCGCTGCTTCGACTGCTGGCGGCATGCCGCGTGACGCCGGACCACCTGACGGTCCTGTCGTTGCTGGCGGGGCTGGCCTTTTGCCCGCTCTATCCTGTCAGTCCGGCGTGGGCGTTGTTTGCGCTGGTGCTGCACGTGGTCATCGACGGGTTGGACGGCCCGCTGGCGCGTCACCTGGGGACGGATTCGCGGAAGGGCTCGTTTACCGACAGCATGGCCGATCAGACTGTAATCGCAGCCTCGACCATCATGCTCATGTGGGCGGGGACCGTGGGCATGCTGCCGGGCGTGTTGTACATCGTGACCTACACGGTGGTGGTGCTCTTCGCCATGGCGCGAAATGCGATGAAGGACCCCTACACGTGGCTATTTCGTCCACGCTTCTATGTGTACGCGTGGATCGCCGTGGAGAGGTGGTGGTGGCCCGGAAGCCTGGATTGGGTGCTGTGGATCTGCGTGGCGGTGTTGACGGTCAAGGTGCTGACCGGATTCCGGGGGATACGGCGGAATATTTAGGCGGGAGCGCGGGTTTTCAACCCGCGTATCGTGCATCAAAGTTGCACGCTTAAACGGACAGGAAAGTCCGTTCTCCCGCTTTTCTACACGTTAAACCGGAAGTGCATCACGTCGCCGTCCTTCACCACGTACTCCTTGCCTTCCACGCGCATGACGCCGGCGGCCTTGGCCCCGGCTTCACCGTTGTGCTGGCAATACGCGTCGTAGGCGATGACTTCCGCGCGGATGAAGCCGCGCTCGAAGTCGGTGTGGATCACGCCGGCCGCCTGGGGGGCGGTGTCCCCATTGTGGATCGTCCAGGCGCGCACTTCCTTCACGCCCGCGGTGAAATAGGCGATGAGCCCCAGCGCCTTGAAGCCTTTGTGAATCACCTGGTCCAGGCCGCTCTCTTCCGCGCCGAGATCGGTCAGGAATTCCTGGCGCTCCTCGTCGCTCATGTCGACCATTTCTTCTTCCATCTTCGCGCAGAGCTTCACCACTTCGGCATTTTCCCGCGCAGCGATCTCGCGAACGACGGCCACGTAGGCGTTGTCTTCGCCGAGGCCCGCCTCATCCACGTTGGCGGCGTAAATCACGGTCTTTGCCGTGATGAACTTCATCTCCTGCTCCAGGGTCAGGTAGGCGTCTGAATTGCGGTCGGCGAAGTTGCTCGCGGGCTCGCCGCTCTCGAGGTGTTTTGCCAGCGACTCGGCCACATCGAGCTGGGACTGGAGCTTTTTGTCGCCTTTGGCCTGCTTCTTTAGTTTGTCGATCTTCTTCTCAAGCTGCTGAAGATCGGCCAGGAGCAGCTCGGTCTGGATCGTCTCAATGTCGTCCTTCGGGTCGGGCTGGGCGTTCACATGGATGACGTTGGCATCCTCAAAGCAGCGCACAACGTGAACGATGGCCTGAGTTTCGCGGATGTTGCCGAGGAACTGGTTGCCCAGGCCTTCGCCCTTGCTCGCGCCCTTCACAAGGCCGGCAATATCGACGAATTCGACCGTGGCATACTGCACGCGCTGGGGCTTCACAATCTCCACCAGCTTCGCGATTCGGGGATCCGGCACCGGCACGATGGCCTTGTTCGGCTCAATCGTGCAGAAGGGATAGTTGGCCGCCTCCGCGTTCTGCGCCTTGGTGAGGGCGTTGAAAGTGGTGCTCTTGCCTACGTTGGGCAGGCCGACGATGCCGATGCTCAGTGCCATGGTATTCCTCATGCGGGGGTTGGTTTTCGGACTCCGGGGCACACGCGGGGCGGCATCGAAGTGAAGGGGAAGCAGCCGAGAGTGTAGCACGGCGGCGGAAATGGGGGCAAACCAGTTGACAATCCAGATTCCCCATACGCCCCATGCCCCATACGCCCCATACGCCCCATACGCCCCATAAGACCCATAAGACCCATAAGACCCATAAGACCCATAAGACCCATAAGACCCATAAGACCCATAAGACCCATAAGACCCATAAGACCCATAAGACTCATAAGACTCATAGGCTTCTCCGTCGTCAATTGTCAATTGTCAATTGTCAATTGCTATAGTGGTCGCGGAGGCCCCTATGGATGAACATCTGGCGCGATATATCGTAGACGCGCCGTCCGAGCGCCTGCTCGCGTTGACACTGGAAGATATCGCCCTCGCACAGGCCTGGTACAACTCCTGGCTGGACGAGCCCGGCGCGATCGGACCCTTTGCAGAGCTGCCCGTACGGATCGCGGAGTGGTCGGCGGACAAGGTTCGCCTGCAACGCGTCACCGAGGGCGCTCGTCAACAGCCGGTGCTCCGGCTCAGCATCGATGCCCTGCTCACCCAGGGGCCGGATGGCCTCTTGCGCGATGAGCTGGACTTTCTTTTCTTTGTCCATGGCCTCATCCTTCGCGCCAAGGTGAGAAGTCAGTTCCAGCGGCCCCTCGATCAGATCGGGCCCCATATCGAGGCCATCGAAAAGCGACGGGAGACCCTGGCCCCGCTACGGGGACTGCCCAATCTTTCGCGGCGCATTCTCATCGCCACGGAAGCGACGATTCGCGAGGCGCCCCACCGGGAAATCCGCAGCTTTGGCGGCCTCCCGGAAGTCTTTCGCGGCCCGGTGCTGGTTCACGGAGGCGGCATCAAGATTGTGGGTGACGTGCCCGACGGTACGGCGGTCGTGGCCGAACGGGGCACCTGCTATGTGAGTGGCTATGTGCTGGGGCGCCTGCTGGTCAGCGAGCATGCCGAGGTGCAGGAGAATATCGCGGGACTACTCATCGCGCAACATGGAAGTATCCGCGCCCGGGGCATCGTAAACCGCGCGACGGTGATCGCCAAGCTCGGGCGTATCGCCTGCGCGGTTTCCCAGTCGCCCGATCTGGTCTACGCCGGAACCCAGTTGCGGGTTCGCGAGTCCGCCATCCAGGGCACCTACTTTTCCCCGCGAATTCGCGTAGATCAGTCCGTGAACGGGGGGTGTTGGCACGTCACAAACCTGCTCAAGGCGGAGGCGTTCGTCCACACGGAGCAGCGCCCCGTCGATATCGTGCTCAGGACCACCATCGGATATGAAGATTTTGGTGAGTCGCTGCCCAAGGACGCGGTGACGCTTCTGCGCGCCGCAAACCGCCTGCAGGCCCGAATCGCCTATCTTGATCAGTTGCGGGACCGCCAGGCCGATGAAGCGGAGCACTACGCGAGTACCGCGCTCCTGTACATCTGCAGCGGAACCGGAGCGCCGGAAGATCTGCTGCAGGTCGATTCCCTCAAGCGCCGCCGCGCCTTTTTATTGCGCCTCATGATGGGCTTGCACCTGCTGACGAAATCACTGACGGGTATCCTGCGCGACCGCAAAACCAACGGGTCGGAAGATCCCGCCAGCCGGCACTCCGTGCAGCGCGCGATTCAGCGCAGCCTGGCCGAGGTCACAAAAGAGCTGGGCGAGCTGAAGATGGAGGGCAGCTATCCCGAGGAACTCGACCGAGAGTGGGAAGAACTGGTGGCCCTCCACGCCCAATCCTCGGGCGCCGGCGCGGACGATGCCCTGTCGCGAGCGATTCTCCGTTTCCACGAGTCGCGAAAATCCTGGCAGGAGGAAGTGTTTCAATTGGAGGAAAAGGTCAGTGCGCTCCAGCTTCGCGTGGCGGGGGACGAGAGCCGCAAGGCCCTTATCCAGCGGACCCAGGCCGCCGGCACCAGCCAGCCCGTGCTTCTGCAACTGGCCCGGGCGGCCCGGCAGCGGGGCCCGGAAGACCCGGTGGTCAAGCGGATGGAGACGCCCTTTGTGCGGCGGATGCTCGGCCTGCTCAAGAAGCGCAACGAGTGGGTTCAACGCTATCGGGAAGAGGCCGCCGAGCGGGAGGCGGAACTGGCCCAGGCCCAGAAGAAGCTCCGGGAATCGTACCACCTCGATCTGACGGCCCAGAAGCCGGATCCCCGCGCCGAGGGTATATTTCGCGGGCAAGTCCGAATCCACGTGGAGGAACTCGTGCTGCAGAGCGGCGCGGGCGCGGGGGGCGTGCTCTTCACGACGGGGGACAACTCCGAAGAGGCGGCGGCCTATGGCATACGAAACGGGGTCGTCGTGCGATTGCCCCAGCGATAGCAGAAATGGTGCCCCGAACAGGAATCGAACCTGTATCGCTCGCTTAGGAGGCGAACGTTCTATCCGTTGAACTATCGGGGCGGGGAGCGAAGTCTACTTAAAAGGCGGGTGAGGATACAAATTTTTGGGTGTTTTGGACCCGACGGGGCGGCTTCGCGTATGCTGGGAAGCCTGAGCAACCACACAATCCGAAAGGCGACAGGGTTTCAATGACGATCTTCTTTGTCAGCGTAGGTTCCGCGCTTGTGCTGTCCTTCCTGTGTTCTCTACTTGAGGCCACCCTGCTGAGCTACACGCCGAGCCAGGTGGCCGCGCTGGAGGCGAAGCGGCCGGGCATCGCGAAAATCTGGCGGCACTTCAAAGGCAACATCGAAAAGCCGATTGCGGTAATCCTCATCGTAAACACCTCGGCGCACACCGTGGGAGCCACTATCGCGGGTGCCCAGTTCGAGACCAGCTTCGGGCCCAAGGGACTGGTGATCTTTTCCGTCGTCTTTACCTACCTCATGCTACAGTTCACCGAGATCCTCCCCAAGACCATCGGCGTCCGCTACAATGGCGTGCTCGCGCCCCTCATCGCCCCCCCGCTGGAGGTCCTTGTTCGACTCTTGAGTCCGGTACTGTGGTTTATTCAGCTCATCAACCGGCCCTTCTCCGGCTCCGAGGATACGGGCAAAGACACCACCCTCCAGGAAATCGCCGCGCTGGCCGCCAGTTCGCCCCTCATGGACCCCCATCAGTCCCGCATGATCCAGGCCGCCTCCGAACTCGAAAGCATCCGCGTGCGCCAGATCATGACCCCGCGCACCGAAGTCATGTATCTCCTCGTCAGCCAGCCCATCGAAGAAATACTTTCGATTGTAAAACGCTGCCCCTATACCCGCCTGCCCTTGTGCGATGGCGACATCGATCATGTTGTCGGCATGGTTCACGGCAAAGACCTGATGAAAGTCATGGATCTCACACCGGGGCGCTTCAATATCGAGTCCGTGGCGCCGAAGCCCGGTCCGGAGAAGGTGGCCGCCGTTCCCGGAACGGCCCTCCACGTCTTCGGCACCGCCGAGATTGACCTCATGAAGATCAAGCGCGATGTCGTCTTTCTGCCCGACCACCTCAACGTGCTGGAGGCCCTCCGACACTTCCAGCGCGCCCGGCTCCATCTCGCCGTCGTGGTCGACGAATACGGCGCCACCATCGGCATTGTCACCCTGGAAGATGTCATCGAAGAAATGGTGGGGGACATCAAGGACGAATTCGACCTCTTCGCCGCCGACATGGTCAAGCCCGAAGGGGACGGCTATCGGGTCAACGGACGGCTTCCGCTCCACGAATTTGTACAGTATGTGCCCGGTCTCGATATCGACCCGGCGGAGGAAGACGTGGACACCGTGGGCGGCTATGTTTCTCAGGTGATCGGGCGACTGCCCGTGGTCGGCGAGGCAATCGAAGTGGGCCCCTATACCTGGACGGTCTCTCTGGCGGACGTGCGCCGGGTTCGAGAAGTCCTGCTGACCCCCCTGCACCCGACAATTGAAGCGGGGCCGGAGGACTGAAACCGGGCCCCGCAGACATCACTTTTTTCCCGCGCCCCCCTTGGCCAGCCGTGCTATGATGGACGCGAGGCCTGCCGTGGCCCGAAGAGGATTTACCAACATGTCACGCGCCACCATGGGGCTGAAAGAGCTCCTCTCGAATCACACCGCACCCAGTGCGGAGGCGCTCGTGCGCTCCGAGAAGGACGGTGCCGTGCGGTGCCTGGCCTGCGGCCACCACTGCCTGGTGCGCGAAGGTAAAGCCGGCGTCTGCCGCGTGCGCTTCAACCAGGGCGGCACCCTGCGCGTGCCCTGGGGCTACGTGGCCGGAGTGCAGGTCGATCCCATCGAAAAAAAGCCCTTTTATCACGCCTACCCCGGCCGCGATGCCCTCTCCTTCGGCATGCTCGGCTGCGACCTCCACTGCGCCTACTGCCAGAACTGGGTCACCAGCCAGACCCTCCGCGACGAGTCCGCCGTCGCCATGCCCCGCTTCGTCACCCCCAAGCAATTGATCGCCCGCGCCGTGGAGCTGGAAGCCCCCGTCGTAGTCAGCACCTACAACGAACCCCTGATCACCGCCGACTGGGCCGCCGCAGTCTTCGAGGAAGCCCTGAAGGCCGAGTTGGCCTGCGGCTTCGTGAGCAATGGCAATGCCACCCCGGAAGTGCTGTCCTATCTCCAGCCCTGGGTCTCGCTCTACAAGGTGGACCTCAAGGGCTTTCAGGAAAAATCCTACCGCGAACTCGGCTGCAAACTGGGCACCGTCCTCGACACCATCGGACGGCTCCACGCCATGGGCTTCTGGATCGAAATCGTCACCCTCGTTATCCCCGACTTCAACGACTCCGACGACGAACTGCACGGCATTGCCGAATTTCTGGCCGACATCTCATGCGATATCCCGTGGCACGTCACCGCTTTTCATCCGGACTACAAGATGACCGACACCGGCCGTACCCCCCGCGAGTCGCTCATTCGCGCATGGAACATCGGCAGAGAAGCGGGCCTGCGCTACGTCTACCCCGGAAACCTCCCCGGTCAGGTAGGGGAGCGGGAGCACACCGATTGCCCCGACTGCGGCGATGTACTGATCCGGCGCCACGGCTTCTACGTCGTCGAAAACCGCATGACGGGCTCGTGTTGCCCGTCCTGCAAAGCCGAAATCCCCGGCGTCTGGGAGCGCAACCCGCCCCGCGAAAGCACCGGCACGGGAACACCGAGGGCGCTGAATTTCTAATTGCTCAGCAGCAAACTGAAGGAATCTGAATAGCCCATTCCACCATCCATCATCTGCTCGCCACACGCCCTGTAACTGAGGTGTACTTCAAGTCCCTTAAGTCCTTCAAGTCCCTTAAGTCCTTCTCCACCTACGCCATCACAATCCCTGGCGCAATCTCCGGATTGCACGCCGGGCAATAGCCCCGGAAGATAACCTGCGCCTCATCCACAGAGAATCCATCTCCTGGTAATCTGGGCGTCAGGCAGGGCTTGCGCCCCGTCGCGCAAGGCACGTCAAAGATCTCCCCGCACCCTCGACACACAAAGTGGTGGTGCCACTTGTCGGATGCTTCGTAAAAGGCCCGGCCTGGGCCCGCATCGCTCAGCATGATCAGGCCCGCGCTCGACAGATCGTTGAGCACGTTGAACACCGAAGCGCGCGACATGCCCGTGCCCTCCGCCTCCAGGCGCTGGGCAAGGTCGTCCGCGCTATGGTGGCCGCCCAGCGACTTCAGCAGGTTGTACACCGCCGTGCGGGGGCCGGTCACCCGGAGACCGGCCTCCCGAAGGCGAGATTCTATCGATTCCGTCGTCACGAGTTTTCCGCCTGAAGCATCCACAACGTCTTCTCCAGACCCGCCGCCGCCGTAATGAGCAGGTCGGCACTGACCGGGTCAATTTTTTCCACCACCCCAATGCGGATGCGGATGCGCTTCACCACTTCGGCGATGCGCTCGCTCAACGCGGGTACCAGATCCTTTTTCTGAACGAAATCCGCCGGCAGGGGCTCCACCTGAGAATGGCGCGCCACATAGTCCACCTGGCCCAGGGGTAATTCACCCACGGCCAGCATCCGCTCCGCCGTCGTATCAATCAGCAGGTCCAGCTCCGCGCCCAGCTCATCCATATACGCATGGAACGAGCGGAATTCCCGCTCCACCACCGCCCAGTGCGCCTGCCGCGCCACCGAGGCCAGGCTGATATAATCCACCACCGTCTCCTGCAGCGGCTGTGCAATTTGCTTACAGACATCTTCCGGTAATGTTTGCGAGTGAAGTTTCATGGTCAGGTACTCCTTTGGGTTGTTTGTACTGAATCCAATATAACATAAAGATTGGACTTTGTCAAAATAAAAGATGAACATTCGAGCAAGGCCGGGAGGTCCGAACTCCCGAATACACTCTTGTAACTGGGTCATTGCAACCGACGAAGATGCGTGCTATCTTGAGAATACTCACGGCAGTACGAATCCAATCATCGCAGAGAGAGTCACTATGATTCAGTTGGTCATTCGCACCACCCGCCACGCCACACTTTTGTACCTGATGCTCCTGTCATTGCTTGTTTCTGACGTTTCGGCGGAAGAGGCCAGGAGCGACCAAGGGGGGCTGGGTCGGGTGGAAGTACCTGAGGAACAGCGCGCTTTACTCGAAAAGGTCCTCGTCAACAATCGTCAATCGTATGAGTCCGTAAAGGATACGCAGTACTATGTTGATTTCACGTGGAGTCAGCGGGCAACCGAGCAGCCCACCCAACTCCGAGGATTCTCGATGCCTGGCGGTACCCGGCAGACGGAGGGGAACACCAGAATCTGGCGCAAAGGAAGCTGGTATCACCAGGACTTGAATCTCGTTCACACATACCTGAATGGTACTTCGGATGACGCGAGTTGCGAAATGGTGCTGAATGATCGATATTTTGCCCGGTATTTCAAGTTTCTTAAGTACATAGAACTTTACCGATTCGAGAGTTTCAGTAGTATGCCGGAGTCCGTTCGCTCTATGACCAAGATGTTCCCGCAGCCAGAGATAATGAAATTCGGATTCAAGGCGGGGTCTTCGTTTCTTCAACAGAAATTCGAGAATCAATCAGGTTTCTCACCGCCGGCTTTTCGCTGGACTGTGGCGAGCGACGACACTCTGGGCAGGTCGCGCTTAATGGTTCGGTCAGAGCGGCTTGGTGAAGATTCCACCTGGCTCCGCGAAGAAAGCGTTGTCGAGCCGGACCGTGACTACCTTGTTTCGGAGCATCGCTGGTATGACTCGGATGGTAGTCTGCGCATGGAGACCAAAGTAGACCTCATTGAGCTTCCCGACGGCCAGTGGTTTCCACGTTCGGCCAATCAGCTTCGCCGCGCGAAAGGAGAGAATTCGAAGTATGAAGTGCGAGAGGTTCGAATCGGAGACACGCTTCCAGACTCCCAGTTCACGTTGGAATCCATGACGTTTGATCGAGACTCGGTGACCATCTTGGAGACCCCGGTAGACGGAACGGGCATCGTATCCAAAGGTTACCTGAACGGGGAATGGGTGGCGCTTGAATCGTTACCTGCAGAGCGACGAGAGCACCTCATGCATGTTCGTGAGGAAGCTTCGAAAGCATCGAGACGACAGCGAGGATCTCTCTGAGGGACTGTCCCGTCCCGCCTATTCCGCCAAATGTTTCGGGCTGCTGCCGCGCCTGCTGTGGAGGGCTTTCTCGCGCTCGGCCAGGATTCGGTTGGCAATCTTCTTAACGTGGAGGCGGAGCCACATGGCCGTGGTGCTGCCCGTGGTGTAGTCTGCGGGACCATAGGCGTCGACGCGGTCGGCGTGGAGGAGTTCGTCCACCTGGGCGAACTGGGCCTCGGAATCCTGCTGGAAGACGGCATAGGCCAGGCCGCCGTGCTTGCGGATGACGGAGAAGCTGGGGATGTCGCTGGGGCCGTCGGCGACGTAGATCATGTTTTTCATGGGGACGCGGCGATCTTCCTCGGGGATGAGATCGTTCACGGAGACCCCTTCGAGTTTGTGGACGCCCTTGTTAATCTCGAAGATGGCGCGGGTTTTCGTGGTGTTGTCCAGAAAACCGGCGATCTGGGAGATGGGTCCGGCGCCGGGCGTGCCGCTGAGGTCGTCGCCGGGCAGGGCGGGGACTTCGATGAATTCCGACGCCCACACGCCGCTGAGGTGGCTGGCGATCTTGGAGCCCCGGATCATCTCGGTGAGTCCCGTACTGACGACATAGTGCTCCAGGCGCAGATCGCCCTCGCGGTATTCCGGCGCATCGAGGATGCTCTGGAGTTCGCCGAAGAGCTGGGGGATGCCGGGAAAGAAGCCGATTTCCGCGCCGAGTTCGCGGAGGCGGGCATTGGTGAGATCGGGCATCCGGCCTTCCTTCACATAGGTGAGGAGATGGCCCAGATAGCTCGTGTCCGGTTGAACCTGGACACCCGCACGCTTGTAGTACGCGGCAAGGCCGTTGACCTCTTTCCAGAACGTCTTCTCATCCACGCCATAGGCCTCGAAGAGGGGCGTCTGCATATAGCGCGGTGTCAGGGTCTTGTCGAAGTCCCAGATAATGGCGATGATGTTCTGGAGAAAGAGGCCTTTGTCGCTCATCGCGTTCATGCCTCCGTGGGATCCACCGCGCGGAGAATCTCCAGCACGCGCTCGGGCTTCAAGGCGCTGTCGATCATCTCAATCGCCACGATATCCGGGTAGAGCACGTCGCGGCCCACCTCGGCATAGAATTCGTTCTTCGCCGCAACCGAGTCAAAGTTCCGCTTCGCCCAGTCGCTCAGATAGCCCAGGCCCGCCGCGCTCTGCAGGATGGTGTGGGCGTGGAGGATGAAGGCGCCCTTCTGAAAAGTCTCAAAGAGCGGGGCCATCTCCGGTACATCGAAATTATCGACAAAGGGCTGGCCGTAGGCATTCAGTTCCGTGCCCACCATGACCGGCAGGTCCAGGCGATTGGCGATCTCGACGACTTCGTGAAGCTTCTTCACCTTCAGTTCGCGCGTCGCCGCATCGCTGATGTTCCAGTTGCGATCAGGGATGATGTTCAGCGCCGCCGAGCCCTGGCGCATGGAGAGGGCCAGCAATTCTTCCATGGCCGTTTCACCCTCGGAGGTGCCGTCCAGCCACGTGTGCATGGGGAAGCCGCCCGCATCAATCGCGAACTGGTTCACCGCCTCCATCTTCGGGAAATCCTCGCCGTCGGGCTGGACATAGCCCACGCCGCCGGACTTCATCGTCTTCGCGCGAATCAGCCCCTGAAGCGTGGGGCCGTCATCCAGAATCGCCGCGATCTTGTCCGCCGGCGTGCCCAGCTTCTCCGCCCAGAAGGCCGCGCGGGCGCCCGCATCCGGGAAGACCGATTTCGCTTTCGCGTCATACGCCGCGCACACGTGGCGCTCGGTCGCATTGCCTTTCGGCGTGAGCGGAAGGACTTCTGCTTCAAAATCCAGAGCGATGGCGTCCAATAGCGTGTTCACCCGCTCCACCAGGCCCCGCGTACGCTCCGCGGAAATTCGTTTCAACTCGTGGACAATCGCGTCCGCCGGCACATCCGAAGTCGTCAGGCCCGTGGCCATGTGATAGCAGATGCCGGGCTCGCCGGGGGAGTTGATGACGCGGTCACCGAATTCGGGGATATAAATGCGCGTTTCCATGCCCGCGCCCGCCCGAATGCCGAGTTGCTTGCAGGCCTGGAGGAATTCATCCACGCCCTCCACCACATCGAAATCCACAATGCTCAGCGCGCTCAATCCCTGGCAGCGCGCGATCCACGCCAGCGCGGTGGGGGAGTAGCCATAGCCGTTGAAGGAGAAAAAAGAGTGACAGTGAAGGTTAAAGGCTTTCGTAGGCTCCGGCAATTCAATCTCGCCCTCGGCCGCAAGGTCCAGCAGCCCATCCAGGGCCTCCTCGCGGACGGCGGGGTCAAAATCATTCAACTGGGCTTCAAGAGCGGCGCGTACATCGGACATTTCGGAACACTTCCTAAGCGTTGGCATCGAAAGATGCGGAGTGTGTAATAAGCAGGGGAGAACCCCTATTGTAGCGCGTGGCAGGGGGCGGGATCACCCCGCTGGCGGTTTTCATGGGACGCGGGATTCACATTCCCCATGATCGTTTGATTCAACTTTAGGGCGGCTGGTAAACTCTGTACTGGTTCAATCAATCAGGGGAAGCAACCATCGACACGACGGAACCTTCAGGAACCGAATGAGCATACTTTCTGAGTTCGAATGGAAAGGGCCACTCTACGGTTCAATCTGCCTGCTGGCAAGCGTCTATCTTTTCTTCGCTTTTCGACGTTATTTTGCCGCACGGGCCCGAGGCAAGAACCACTTCCGCATCTCCTTTTCCGCCGGGGCCTATCTTATCGCCGCCTTCACCGTGACGGCCATCGCTTCTCAACAGGCTGCCAGTACAACCACCTATGTTGAAGTCGTCAAGTGGTCCCAGATGGCCTCACTCGTCGGGCAAGTAAGCCTCGTTCTGCTGGTAACGCGCCTTACCAATGCAGTTCCGCGGAGCGCACTGGTGGCCCTGACAGGATCGTACGCGGCGGCGGCGTTGATGCACGTCGTGTCGGTTTCCGGGACTTTTGTCTCTTACTTCGGCGAAATCCACATTCACCCGCTCCCCATTCTCCGGGACTTGCTCGTTTCCCGCGTGCCCTATGCCGTGTGGAAAGCTCCGGTAGACCTGACCAACAGCGTTGCCTTCATCGCCATCGCCTGGGCCTGCTGGCGCCTCCACCGGCGCGCCGAGACCGCCCTCGCCATGCGCTGCGCGCTCCTGGCATCCGTTGTATTCCTCGAAAACATGCACGACATGTATTTCGCCGACGACATCTACCTCGCGCCCTTCGGGCTGGTGCTCATGTTGATCGTGTTCTTGCTCTGCCCCGAGGGATTGCACCCGCCGGACAGGGCGAACAGCCGCACGGCGGCCCGGAGCGCGACACGTCGCGTTTATCCCCCGCCCGATATCCGGGTGGCCCGAGAAACCTCCTGGGAACACAACCCGCTTATCGGCCTGATCATGGCCATGTTTCTCGTCTCGGCGGCCCAGGCCCTCGCCTGGAATGGATTCGAGAGCGCGGTTATTCTGCTGGCGCTCCTTGGTATGGGCCAGGCCACCATCTCGGTCCTGAATCGCGCGGGCAGTGGCGTCGAAATGCGCATCCTCGCCGTGGGAGCCCTCGCAATCATCGCCCTGCCCCAACTCGCGGATATCATCTATGCCGTGCCAAATTTTTCGGGCTCCTTCATCCAGGCCACGCGAGGCATGCTTCATAGTCCCATGCGCGATCTCCTCTGGATTCTCGGCCTGCTGCTCCTGCTCACCGCCTTCTCACTGTCGGGCATTGAGGCGGGGGAGGTCCGCAGACGGCTCCTCCTGGAGCACCGCCAGCTTGTCGAACAAATCGCCGAACGGAAGCACGCCGAGCGGGAACTCCAGGCGAGCGAACGGCGCTTCCGCCGGCTGGTGGAGAACAGCACCGACCTGGTAGTCATTCTGGGACATGACGGCATAGTCCTCGATGTCGGCGCCTCCGTCGCGCGAATCCTGGGCTATGGACCGGGGGAACTTGTGGGAAGGACGGTCGCCAGTTTCTGCCACCCGGAAGATCACTTCAAGTTGGCCCACGCCCTCAAGCACATTTCTCCGCTGGCTACCCCCGTACAGTCCGTCGAGATCAGCGTGCGAGTTCCCGATGGCTCCTGGAGAGTCCTCGAGTGTATCAGTGACTTGCAGTTCGACCCCGTCTTGAACGGCGTAATTGTGAACGCCCGCGACATCACCGAGCGAAAAGCGATGGAAGAACGGCTGCGCTCCGCCCGAACGGACGAAAGACAACTCATTCGCTATAATCTGCACGATACCGTGGGACAAGACCTGGCGGGATTGCTCTGTATGACCGGGAGTCTGGCAATGGAACTGCAATCAGTCTCGGCGCCCCTGGCCACCCAGGCCGACGCCATCGTCGAAGGCGTCCAGCGCACCATGGACGATGTGCGCAAGGCCATTCTCGGCATTGCGCCCATCGAGCTTCATCCCCGTGGACTCGAAGTGGCGCTGCAGCAACTCGTCGAAAGACTCGTGGACTGCCACCGGGTCGATATCCGATTCGTATGCACGACCGCGATCGACATCGAAGACTACGGCGTCGCCACCCAACTCTTCCAGATAGCCCAGGAGGCCCTCACGAATGCTATCAAGCATGCCCGGGCCGAACACATCGTGGTCACCCTCGCTTCGGCCGGGGACCGCGTCGCCCTCACCATAGCCGACGACGGCGTGGGGCTTGAAGCGCGGGCAAAGTCTCCCGATGGACTCGGCCTGCAGACGATGCGTTCCCGGGCGGCCGCCATCGGTGCCTGGTTGCGGATCTCCGGCGCAAATGGAAAAGGCACCCAGGTGAAGTGCGTTCTCAGCCGGGAACTGCACGGCGACCTTCGGTCCGAAAGTGGAGTCCACTGGCATGCCGAGTAGTCCCAGGGCCGTTTCGACTGTGCTCATCGTTGATGACCACCCCATGATACGCGCGGGCCTCGCCCAGCTCCTGAGCGCCCAGCCCGACCTTGAAGTGTGCGGAGAGTGCGAGGAAGCCGGTGGCGTCCTGCCGTTTATCGAAACGCACCGCCCGGACCTCGTGGTCGTGGATATATCCCTCGAAAACAGCAGCGGGCTGACCCTTATCCAGGATATAAAAAAGAAGTTCAAGGCCCAGAAGATGCTCGTCTATTCCATGCACGACGAAGAGCTGTTTGCCGTTCGGGCCATTCAGGCCGGCGCCATGGGGTATATCGAAAAGAGCGCTCACCCCCGCGACACGATCGACGCCATCCGAAAAGTGCTCCGGGGGCACCTGGCCGTCAGCCAGCGGGTGACCGATTCCCTGATGGCGGCCATGGTGGGGGCCGGGGGGGAAGCGCCGAGGACCTGCCTGGAGGCCCTCTCCACCCGCGAACTCGAAGTGTTCGAACTGCTGGGCCGTGGATTGACCATCCGGGAGATAGCCGAACGCCTGAACCGGAGTGTGAAAACCATCGAGTCCCATCGCGAACGCATGTTGACCAAGCTCCGACTTGATTCCAGCGCCCGGCTGGTCCGACAGGCCGTGGAGTGGGTAACCCGACAGGACCATGCATTGGGTGGGAAGCCCGTGGGAAGCGACGAATAAACTGGGCTGGAGCACCACGGCCCTCGCCTGCGGAAGATATGAAAAATGCGCGGGGTGTATGCTAGATTAATAAGGCGAAACACGGGAGGGCGGGCCCGACAAGAAGATGTCTTCTGGCCAACTGAGGGTGGAAATTATGAGAGCACGCGGTTTCAGTCTCGTCGAACTGTTGATTACCATCGCGATTATGGGCATTCTCGCCGCTATCCTTCTGCCCACCCTCGCGCGGGTCCGGGAATCGGCCCGCAGGGCCACCTGCGCCAATAATCTGCGCCAGTGGGGCATCGTCTTCAAAATGTACGCCAGCGAGTCGGAGCGGGGGCGATTCCCCAATCACCAGCCGGATGAAGGCGCCCCCATCGCGCCCCTGTCCCCCGCCTGGCCCAAGGTTTCCGGACCCGCGGGTATCGAAGTGTTTGCGGACTACATGTCCGATCCCGAGATCGGTATTTGCCCCACCTCGGTCGCCGATCATCCCACCTGCTGGTCGCCGGGCTGCGGGCCTTTCGAGGCATCCTTCTTCGCGCCCCTCGGCAATTTCACCTCCGCCGGACACTTTGTGCCCCTGAGTGTCGAGGACTGCGCCACCTGGGGGGGCGTCACCGAAACCCCATTCTTCGGCACGCGGCGGTATATGCGGGGCCCCGCCGATACGACGCGGCGTGTCTTCTGCAGTTTCGACTACGGTTACCTGAACCGGCTGGTCAAGGCCGATTGGATAACCAACATCCAGGACAACGCCCTGATGGCCCGGGCGCTTGTGTCCGATTCCACCAGCAAGCCCATGGGGGGCATTCTGAATCTCGGTGACGATCAGGCCGATTCTATTCGGGTCGCGCTTTCCTTTGGCCAGGTTGAATCACTGTTTATCCGTGAGGGCATAGAGCGCATGCTCATCACCGACATCAACAATCCGGGGGCCTCGGCACAGGCCCAGTCCGTCATTCCTGTCGTGTGGGACACCACAAAGCAGGACGGAGAATGGGCCAGCCAGGACCCCATCACCATGTACAACCACGTTCCCGGCGGCGCAAACATCCTCTACATGGACGGGCACGTCCAGTTCGTCAAATATCCCGCCCCCATGACCCAGGACACCTGGCCACTCGCCACCATCTCGGTCGACCGACGCTCCATCCCCAAGAGCCCGGGCTGGGCCTGGTAGCACCGCACCGTCCCCTCCCGGCGAATGTGCCCGGGCGTGCTGCGCCCCCCTGCATGTGGCTATGGCGCGTTATTCCTGTGGGTAACTTACCCACAGGAAAATCAGGCATCTCCCCGTAGTCAGACGCGCCCGCCACTGCTACCCTGATGCAAAGAGGCTGAAGTTCGCGCCGGGCGCAGGTTCCCACCGCTCAAAGAAAGGAGGAACACGTGCCCCCGAAAACGGGGTGGCCAGCGACTGCGGGGAACAATGCACCGGAACTCGGCCGCTTCATGGTGTCATTCAAAACTGGACTCTAACAGAGGAACTGTCATGAAAAGAAAAGGCTTTACCCTGATCGAACTGCTGGTGGTCATCGCGATCATCGGCATTCTCGCCGCCATCCTGCTCCCCGCCCTCGCACGCGCCCGCGAGGCCGCCCGACGCGCAAGCTGCCAGAACAATCTGAAGCAGTGGGGACTCGTGTTCAAAATGTATGCCAACGAGTCGAAGGGCAACGTGTTCCCCCACCACGAACTCGACACGGGCGCATTCTACACCGACACGGCAAACCTGTGGATCCAGGCCGCCGGCCCCTGCGGCGCGCTGGTCTATCCCGAGTACCTCTCCGACTACCAGATCGGCAAGTGCCCCTCCTCCGGTCAGATGGGCGCCGCCAGTCTCAACGGCCCCGAACTGCCCACCTTCATGTACCCGCTGGGCGCCGGCAGCAGCACCTTCCCTCAGGTGCCCCTCGCCCCCCAGAGCGCGAGCTGGTGCTCCGCCATCGGCGTTTGCGGCGGTTACACCCCCTTCTTCGGAACCCGCCGCTTCGTCCCGTCCGCCGGCGCCTCGCGCCTCGTGTCCAGCACGATGGACTACACCTACCTCAATCGCATCATCAAGGTCGACTGGGTTACGACCACGGTTGACTACAATACCCTCGCCACCCAGCTCGGCGCGGACGGTAACCCCGCCGCCGCCGTGCGCGACCTCGGCACCGACAAGGCCGCCACGGTCTCCGTGACCCTGCCCACCGCCGGCACCGTGACCGTGCCCCTCATGCGTGAAGGCGCGGAACGCTTCCTCATCACCGACATCAACAACGCCGGCGCCTCCGCCAACGCCCAGTCCGACGTGGTCGTAATGTACGACGCCAACCGCATCGACGGCCTCTTCTCCCAGACCTCCGGCAGCCTGGCTCCGAACTTCAACCACGCCCCCGGCGGCGTGAACGCCCTCTACATGGACGGCCACGTCGAATTCGTCAAGTACCCCGCGCCCCTGTCGCAGCGCACCTGGTTCTGCAGCAAGGTCGCTGTGGACACCCAGACCGACAACGGCCAGTTCTAAGCCACACGGAAGACCGGCGGATCGAAAAACCGACCGTCATTTGAAGCAGGTAGTACCCAAATCATGCCGCCTGACGCACACCGTGCGTCAGGCGGAAAGTCTCTATGCCGTCGGGCATGGCGCGGTTAGGGCGCCATGCCCGATTTTACTTTTTACGGGCAATTCGTGATATTGACAACAATACCCACTCATGCGATACTCAATTCATGGCAACCGAAACCCTACATCTCACCGACGAACAAGCCGAAGTCATCCGCCAGATGGTGGCGAACGGCAGTTACGGCGATGCAAGTCACGTCGTGGACGAAGCTTTGCGCCTTCTTGTGGCCAGGCAGGACGACGAAGAGGCGGAACTGGACGTGTTGCGGGCCGAGTTGCAGCGGGGCTTCGATGATATTGAGGCCGGGCGGTATATCGAATTAAATAGCCGAGAAGATATTGATGCGCTTGGCCAACGGGTGATACGTCGCGGCTTGGAGAGGCTGGCTGCTTTGAAAAATGTCGCGTTCATTCAATGAGACAGGTAGCTGCGCTCGACGTGCTTGATGACTACAAGCTCGCGTTGACCTTCGATACCGGTGAGCAAGGTGTCGTCGATCTCGCCCATCTTGCGGGAAAAGGTGTCTTCGCAGCGTGGAACGACATGGATGTGTTTCGTTCGGTACAGATCGGCCCCTATGGGGAGCTTGCCTGGGGCGAGGAGATCGACCTCTGCCCAGATGCCCTCTATTTGGAAGCGACCGGGAAGCAGCCGGAAGATCTGTTTCCCGCGCTCGACCGGACGGGCGCGCATGCCTGAGATATCCCGTTTCTACGGTATTGTCATCCGCATGTATTTCAACGATAACAACCCGCAGTATTTTCGAGGCAACTCCGAAGTATAAGCGATCCAGCATCCGCTGTTGACGACTAGTTGGTCCAGTCGTTTGATCGTCATTCCTTTACTCTCCTACGCGACTTAACGCTGCGTTGAGCACGTCTCGCGAGAGGTACATTCCGCCTTGGATGAGGTCCTCCATTACTGCTCGTGCGGATGGGACGATACCCCGCTGGCGGGCTGCAAGCACAATCCCTAGAGTGCCACGCACGGGAATGCTCAGTGCATCCGCACAACGCCTTGCCGCCAGATCATCGATGATGACTTCTGCTTCATCATGAAGATAGGCGACCGAGAGAACGGAAGATTCCCCAGACCCCAATCCCCATTCGAGAATTGCGGCTGGAATGGGTGGCGGTGTGATGATTTCGAGCCAGGGAGTATTGGCAAGTGCGGCTGCGGAGGTGTCAACTGGCCCCTTGCGAAATACCTCGTTCGCTACCGGCTGAGGTACGACGACACGATCCGCAAAATGCTGAAGCAGATCCAAGTGATGCCCCCGGCTCAGGAAGATGAGCGGGGAGGCATTCACGATCACCGTGCTAGCCACGTGCCAGTTCTCGGTCCAGATCGTTCAAGTCTACTCGAAAGGAATTCTGTCCCATGCGGGCCAAAGCCAACAGGAAATCAGTCCTGCAAAGTCCCGCAATCTCGGCGGCGACCTCTTGAGATACTTTGCCAGCTTCGTACCAGGTCATAGCTGCGGCGAGGCGCAACTCACCCGAAAACTCCGAAGGAGAAAGCCGCAATGCGGAGAGGACGCCATCGGGAAGCTCCACTGTAAGTGTTGTCATGGGATTGGACTCCTTGAACGATCCGAGACCCTATTGTACCAGTGTGGAGGCGGATGCTGAAAGACTAACTTTGCGGTTGCTGCCCAGTGAGAACTACTTCCCCGCCAGCACCCGAATGCTGTACGGCGCCATTTCCTCATCCAACCGTCCCTCCAGCTTCACGTGCGCCGCGTCCTCCCGGTAGTTCAGGAACACGAGTTTTCCCGTCTCCAGCGCGCTGACGAAGACCCGTTCCGGTCGCTCCACCGTCAAGGCCTGCTTCGTCAGTGGGTGGAGGTTGTCGAGACCGCGCAATATGCCTTCGATGTAATCGCCATAGAGCGCGATGGGTTCCATGTCGCCCTGGAAGCGGTGGAAGGTGCCCTGGCCGGTGTCGCCGCTCTCCCACGCGCGAAAAACGGTCTGATCACCCTCGGTGGTTTCCTGGGGCACGCGGGGATAGGTGGGGTAGATGGCGACGCCTCCTTTGCGGATCCATTCGTCGATTTTTTGCTGCACGTCGGGCTCGATGACGTTGCCCCAGCAGAAGACAAGGACCTTGTAGCGGTCGAGGTAGCCCTGGCGGATCAGGCGTTCGTCGAGGAAGTCGTTGTCGATGCGGCGACGGACTTCGGCCGCGCGGGTGTTGAAGCCCCAGGCATAGAGGTGGCGGAAGGTGCCGTCGTCGAGCTGGTTCATGGTCTCGGGGTAGTAGACCGCCACGTCGATGATGGGATCGGCGCGTTCATCGAGGAGGTGGAAGTCGCGCTGCCACTGCGCCACCGCGTAGGGCGGCTCGAAAAGCACATTGTGGCGCGTGTAGATGTTGTCGCCGTTCGTGGTGAGGGTGCTGAAGAAGCGCCCGGCCACGCCCCGCGCGCTGTGGTAGCCCGCGGGCTCATAGCCCAGGTCGATGCCGTAGAGCCGGGCGGCCGTCGCGGCCAGGCGCGTGGCGTAGAAATTCTGCTCGAAGCTGTCGGTTTCATTGGTCAGTCGGATGCCGCCGTTGCCAATGGTCTTCATGGACTCCGCCTGCCCCGTGAAATCCGTACCCGCTTCGCGGAATCCCCAGCCGCCCGAAGACTCGTAGATGAGCGTCTTCGGTAAGGCGGCCCGCGTCGCATGGGCCCAATGGTCGCACCATTCCGTCATCGAATCCGTGTACCACGCCGTCATGTCCAGGCGGCCGCGAGGCGTGCGATAGGTCTCGGGCAGTTGCGGCGCGATGGCGTCAAAGCTTGCGAAGTCCTCGTCCCACGCCGCGTTCAGCGCTTCGAGCGTGGGGTAGCGTTCCCGCAGCCACGCTTGAAAATCGGCCCTCGCCAGGTCATCCCCGGCCCACCAGCCGATGTGGGCATGCATCTTTTGTCCCCGCGCCCCCAGCGCGCCGCCCGCACCCGCCGGATACTGGGCCTCGCCAAAATTGCCGCTCGGCCCGAGGCGCACCGCTTCCAACACGCCCATGGGCTCATAGTGATCGCCAAAGGCCTTCAGCACCCGCTCCACATGACGCAGATTGCCCCCATTCCAAATCGAGGGCACGGCGTTCTCGTCGCCATGCTCCAGGCACTTGAAGCCCACATTTTCCGCCGACTCCAGATACCACACGGGCAAAGCAAAGGCGGACGTGACCACCAGATTGGGGAACCACTTAAGGCCCCGCGCCGTAAGCGCGTCTACGATGGTGTCGTAGTGGGTAAATTCGAATTTACCCGGCGCGGGCTCGATAAGGTTCCAGCGCACGAAGCACTCCGCCGAGGTAAAGCCCATGAGCCGCGCCAGGGGCGCATACTCGCGGATATTGTTCAGCGCCGTCTCCAGCGAAGGCGGATCGCCCGTGTCGGGAATGCCAACGGTGCAGTTAAGCTGCATCGGCCGCTGAAGGGTCAGCATCGGCTCCACCAGCAGCGGCACCTCCGCCGCCAGTGCCGTCCACCGCGCCTCGTCCACCGTCGCAAATGCCCGTATCGCAATCAGCCCCTGCAGGCCCGCGATCTTCAATTGTGGGTGGACAGTCCCCGCCGGCAGCTTCGGATTCGCGAACTCAAACAGCGCCGTCCGCACCCGCTGCTGGTTCAATCGCGTGAACGAAACCGCCCGAAGCGGCAAGCCGTAGGTCCCCTTGAAGGCATCGTCCGTCAGCAACGTCGGCTGGATTACGCCGGCGTTATCATCGAAGAACTCGATTTCCACAAATACCTTTTCCGACTCGGGAAAAAGTGGTCCGGCAAACCGAAAGTCCCAGGTCACCTTGCTGTACGCGTCGCGGTCCGGAGCAATATCCAGCGTCCCCACGCCCCCGCGCTGCAGGCTATGGGTCAACGCGCGATTCGCCAGTGTCGCAAGCGCAGGTTCGGCGGACGAAGCGTGGAACAGAAGCGTGGCTGGAGATTCGGCGGGAGATGGGCATAAGACGAGGAGTGAAAGGAACAAGGCAATGATGCGACAAGACATTAGGAATCTCCCGGTTGAAACAGCGCTATCCTATTGCACCCGATCGAAGTTGGGGGAGTCAAGAACAATGGCGCCATAGTGCGAACAAAACCGTGGTCTCGAATCAAGGTTTGCGGTCCCTGAGGCGAACCGCCGCGTTGTTTTCTTGCTGGAGAGCAGCACCATCTCGGCGATGCGCCCCATATCAGAGTATCGCCAAGTGTTGGCAGGCCAAAGGAGAATGGGCGCTGGGTTATGCTGGGCCTGTTTCGTCGCGAATGCTCGGCCCCGTCGTGCCTTGCCCGCTCCTGCCCATACCCGTGGTCGGATCGCCCGATGGTGAAAGGTTTACCGCAATGGGGAAGCGTATACATGGTGAGGTTCAGCATACACCGGAGCCAATTTGAATATGCACCGCGTGATTTCGTCCCATAGTCGTAACAAGCAAGACAAATGTGGCGCGGTCGGAACCATTAGGAAAGGGCATGGGCATGGGCAAACGGTTCTATCTTATTGTGGCTGCGGTACTTGCACCGGCAGTTGTACCGGCGGATTCCATTCGCGTGGGGGATCGGCACTTTACCGAGGTCTACATCCGCGAGGGCAAAGACGCTTACTATGTTTATCACCCGGAAGAAGGGCGAATGGAGCGGGTGAACAAGGGGGCGGGCGTCTCGGAAGTGGAGATCAGCGAGGATACGGCGTATCGAGAGGCCCTGCTCGCACGCTACAATTCAAACCCCGGCGTGGCCCGAGCGGAATCGCCCACCCACAGGGCCGAAAACAAGCCCACCCCAGCAGGCTCACCGTCCGAAGCCCCGGTTTCGATCAAGGCCTCGAAGCCTGCTCAGACCGCGATATTGGACGGTGATCTGGTCAAGCACCGGCGGCAGATGAAGGGGCTGGCCGAGTTCGAGGCCCAGCTTGCCCACTGGAAGACCCTTCCCGAAGCGCTGCGCGAAGATATTCAGGCCGGCCTGTATGAGACGCTGGCCGAGCGCACGGCGCGTCGCGCGGCCGACCATGATCGGGCCCTTGCCAGGATGGGGCAGCTCGATGACACCCGCTCGGCGGTACAGCAGCAAATGTACTCCGCCGCCCAGGCGCGGGCATCGGCCGTGGAACAGGCCCGCGCGGAAGACAGCTCCGACTTTTATCTCAACGCCTACGAAAGTTCGAAAGGCTACTACCGAACCTACGCCTACTATCATGACGAATGCGAGGGGCTGCGCACTGTGCCGATCTGGTGGTACACCGAAGATGCGTCCCTCTACGATGCGGCCATGGCCGAGCGCTCTCGGACGCGGAACAGGATTGGCGCGGCGGAGCAGGCCTATGCCCGCCAGGCTTCCGCCTACGGCAATCAATTGAATTCCGTCGAGCGGGCCATGAGCCGGCAGGAGCGCGCGGCCAAGGCCGCCGTGGCCAAGAGCAACGACGAACAGCGACGCTTCGGCAACCGGCAGACGCGCGCTGCGGCCCTCGCCGAGGCGACCGAGACGGGCTACGTGCCGCAACTGCGGGCACTGACGATCAACGCGTGGCAGGGTTTGGCGGCGACCCAACTGCCCGAGTTCATCGCAGGTCCCGGAATCTGGCAGATCGAGTGCCGTCTCGTTGGTCCGGGCTCGGAGGAAGGCTTCGCGGTGACCCTTTACGATGCGGAATCCGGGAAGCCCTTCACCCGCATCGCCGATCCGGATTTTCTCGGCATGCGGACACAGGTCTTCGATAAGCCCGGGCGCTACTATATCGTCGTGGAGCAGGGCCTCGTGCCCGTGGCCTACGAGATCGAGGCCAGCGCGCTGGAAATGCGGTAACGGAGATACCGCTTCGAACAACGTGCAATTGCGCCGGCCGCGAGCCTGTCTTGAGCAGCCTCCGGCGGCAGCCCGATCTTTCACCACGAAGGCCATCAGGAGCACGAGCAAGAAAGAGGGAAGCATGCGTTCTGAGTTGCAATTATCCCCGCGGTCCGGGCAAGAGCAAATCGAGCTCATCTCCCCAATCATCTTTGCCCCTTCGCGCCATTGCGTGCGATCCAACAGGAAGGGTGGATGGCGAGCGCGACTGAACGACCGCCGAAATCCTGCAACGCCACAACCTCGTTTCTCTTCGAGTTCTAAGTGCCTTCGTGGTAAATAGGCTCTTTCCGCGAGTTCCCGTTCTTAAGTGCGGGGCGTGTGGGAATGGAGGATAGATTGCTCGAAACTACCTGCGAAGAACGCAAGGCAATGACGCAGGGAAGTACGGAATCTCACGAAAACGAAGTTGCTTGAGCAAGATTGCGTAACACCCTGTGCGCTCCAACAATGACCGACTGTTCACATTCTATCTTCGGTCAAGACGCTTTGGGCTTTGATCGAATTTAAGTTGCCAACTTCGAGTTCCTGTGCGATTTTGAAATCGCTCTCGGCGTTATATTGGCAAGCGAAAAGCAATCTACGAGGCATCAGATCGGAACAAAGCTTGGCAAGTCTAAATCCAAGCTAATCCACCGGCTTTGCCGGTGAGAATTCATCAGGCTCCGTCGTTCCACCGTCAATCTTTGTGACGATAATGGGGGAGACTAACCGCCGTTGACAGTACGTACTTTCGCCGTATTAGCTCCGAAGGAGCGGCATATCGTAGCCCAGGTCGAAGACCCGCCGTGGTGGGCGCGAGCGAAGCGAG